>JAESTW010000816.1 GCA_016763395.1 Kofleriaceae bacterium | reverse complement strand
CCGGGATTTCCGAAGGCGTTGCACACACCGAAGTCTGTTCCGCCGCTTTCTACGCAGCAGCGAATAGCGGAGCCACCCGAGCAATAGCCAGTGTGGAGCTGCCCGCCACAGCTTGAGATACCCGTGTCGATGCAAGTTCCTGCTTGCCCGGACACGTTGCAAGAACCGAAGGTTGGCTCGGGCTCGGGCTCAGGCTCGGGAAAGGGGCCGGGGCCTTCATCTCCGCGGTCGGGATTTGGCTCAGGCTCGGGACTGCTGCTGCCCACGGACCAAAAGTCGGTTCCCATTTCTCGGACTAGTTTGTGGGTGGCTGCGCGGTACTTATTTTCTTGAGAACTGCAGCCTTTGCAACCGTTGAATCGCCAAGAGACAAATCGCAACCACGCTTCATACTGCGAGTCGCCGTCGGCGATACGTATTGAGTTCATCCAAGCCAGCGCTTGGGATTGGCTGTTGATGCCCGGTACTGACTCCACGGCCCGGACAAGCAGAAAGGGAATTACGGCCTCTACATTGCCTTCTAAGGTAACAATCTGGGAGCCGTAGTGACTGACGGTTTGGCTATGGGTTCCACGGTCAAACTGAAACATTCCCAGGCCACCTTGTTTGCGGCTACACGCGCCATCGGCCGAGCCCGCGATGACCGGACGGTTTCCGCAGCTTGGAGAAACCGGACCTTTGCAAGCCCAAGTCGCCTCGGACCAGCAATGGGTGAGGTTGGTTTCTACTTCTCCAATGCCAGCGAGAAGTGCTGCATTGGTCATTCCGGTCTGTGCCGCCGAGTCGCGGATTTTGGTTGCGTGACTTCGGCGGTTGCTGGCGAGGATGCTTATATTGCAATGCCCATCGTCACAGGTGGGATCAAAGGGCGCACCCTCTTGATAAATTTCGCCGGTGCATGCGCCTAGTGAGAGAAGCAAGAGAGCGACAGAAATGGGATGGAATCTCATATGTAGCCGGGGTGTGCAAAGCCCGGTCCGAAGTACCCACCTTGTATGCTGCTGTAATTGTTTAGGTATCCTTGTGGCCTAGATCCCCCTGGGTGGGAGTGCGCCAGACATTGTGTGGATTTCACTCCCCAGGGGCCCAAATCCAACCGTCGTCTTGGAAGGCTGCCGCAGGGTCAATTGACCAATTCTCTCGGGCCCAAAGAAAGCCGGTATATGCGCTAATTAGAGCGACGAAACAGTTGTCGTTACGCAGCACATCTTCACGGCTCATTCGACTCGTGGTGGCAAAACTGATGTCATTCATGCCCTCAACAATCGATGCACGAGTGTGCCACGGGTCGGCATCACGTTTGTAGCCGCGAGCTCGCTTTTCTCCAAATAGGGCGTGTACCGTACATCTTGGACTGACCTCAAGGAGCGACTCGTTTAAGGTGAATCCCAAGTTGGACAGAGAGCGACGCAAAAAGGCTGCCCGTGTGGCGATGGCCCAACTACTTTGGGCAAGGTGCTCTCGTGGCAAGAGTCCGCGGCTGAAGTGCAGTTCAACTTCGGTACAGCGTTGGGTATAGGGTGGCAATCGTTGCAGTGCTGAAGTCGGGATTGATAGTCCATCGCTAAAACTCGTAGAGTTCGGCATACTGGCAATTCGACTTCGGTCGGCGAGAACTGCTTGGATCTGCAATTCCTGTCCGCGAGTACGCAACCATACAGTCGCGGGCTCTACACAGACCTGGGTTCCCGGACACTTACTCAGGGTACAGCGCACGCAGGCAGGTGAGGTGAGCGGTGCATTGATGGCGATAGCAGTGTTTGCTGCATCCCACTGTCCGAAGTACTCCAGGAGTGCGTCGTCATTCCATGGGCCGTTGTCCGCCGAGGCCATGACCGTCTCCACTAGCGCAGTTTGGCCTTGTTCTGGACGACAAAGCAGTACAACAGCCGTGCTCTTTCCCCGAGCACCTCCCAGGTCAATGCCCACAAAATTACGATATCTACCCCGATTGTCGATTTAGAGATTCTAACACAGGCCCCCCAATGCGCTCGCTCGGTGCAGATCGCAGCATCACTTCTGTGAGTTTTTGGGGCTCCGAGGTTGCTCTGCTGACACAAAGCGACTACTGTCCGTTTCTCGCCATCGCCGGGATGGAGAAATTGGTAGACTCGGGGGTCTCAAAAGCCCCTTCTCGTGAGAGAGTGTCGGTTCGAGCCCGACTCCCGGCACTGCTTATGACTTCTGGTGCTCTGCACCAGGTTTTACGTGTTGCGGATGGTTTGGCGTTACACTAGGCGACACGTAGCTAGCTACCCAAACATTCACTTTACGCGGCGCTGTTTCTGGCGCTCTGCACCAGATTTTATGTGTTGTGGATGGCTGGTGTTCCACGACCTGTCGCTAACGGTCTGGCTTGCGTTTCCGTTTCGCCGGACGGAACGATGCTTGCGTTTGCTATACGCGCTAGCTGGTTGGGGCGATCATCGGAGATCCAAGAGATCTCGTTGAGGATTGTATGGCCGTAATGGATAGAGAACAATTGTTGGCTTCAAATAGGTAAGCCAGAGAACGCCTTGGAGCTTTCTGTATGATATTGTTCGCCCCTGATGTCGAGCACGGGGGTGATTGAGATTGGCGATCTCATTGATAATCGCTACCGAATTTTAGAAATTCTGGGCCGTGGCGGTATGGGTACAGTCTACCGGGCCGAGCATGTCGGAATTCGTCGAGAGGTTGCTATCAAGATCATGCATCGCGAATTGCGTGGAGATGATCTAATAAATGAACGGCTCACACGTGAGGCCTTTGCCACCGCTCGCATGGATCATCCCAACTGTGTGAGTGTTACCGATTCCGGCTCGATGCCCGAAGGAGAGCCCTTTCTGGTAATGGAACTTCTGTCCGGTTGCTCTCTAGGAGATGAGCTGGAGGCGCGGATCTCTCTGCCCATTGATGAGGCATTGCACATCGCCAAGGAGGTTCTCAAGGGACTTGAGCATGCACACTCACTCGGGATTGTTCATCGAGATTTGAAGCCGGACAATATCTTCTTGGTAAAGCAGGAAGACGCGTTTCCCCAGGTGAAAATTCTAGACTTTGGCATCGTAAAACTGCAGGGGGACGCGGTGTCGGACATCGGTGGCGAGGACTTGACGATGGTCGGAATGGCAATCGGTAGTCCGGTGTATATGTCGCCAGAGCAGGCAACTGGTGGCGAGATCGATGAGCGAACCGATATCTACTCCCTCGCTCTTGTTCTCTACGAAATGCTCAACGGCGAACCGCCTTTTTACGAGCGGAACGACAAACTCCAATCCCTAAAACGACGCCTATACGAAGACCCACCGGCCTTGGTGACTGCAGATGGACATCCGATTTCTGCGCGGCTTGAGGCAATTATTCACCACGGCCTCGGGTTGCGAGCGCCCGATCGCATTTCCAATGCGTCTGAGTTTTTAGTGAACCTGGCCGGGCTGGACGATGAACTCAACTCGATGCCAGATGCGATAAAGTCCACCGGAATGGTCGACTTGGTGACAGGGGAACACGCGGCGGCGGTTGGTGGCGGAATCGCCAGTACAGACGCAGCTCGTCAGCATCAACCAAGTCCGGTAACTCCGAAGAT
>JAESTW010000815.1 GCA_016763395.1 Kofleriaceae bacterium | reverse complement strand
GAAACGATACGAGAGGTATTTAGTCTCGCATCATTGTTTCCAGGGCCGACCGTACAACCACCTCGGCATCGATTGAGGAAGAGCAATTTCGAGACATGCTCGGACGCAATGTTGATACCGGGAACAGGTGGTACCCGGACCCAATTGCCATTTCTGTATTCGAGCTCTGGGGAGTCGCTTGTGTCCGCATTGTCCTCGGCACTGCTGACCCCGGGGAATAGCGAAATTGACAGAACTAAAATAGTGAGAGCAATAGGGCGGATCATAGACATCGTTACTCGGAGGCAGTCGGCAATGCGCCGCCCAATTCGGTAGCGGGGAAGAGCATCGCTGCTTTCATCGCTTGGTCCATCAGCTCGTCGTCGAGTTCAAATACATCTCGGGTAGTGCTGAGGAATGCGACTTCTCGCCAATCGGTTTTGCCATCAGCCAAACTCACGATCATCATGTAGACAGTGGTCCAGTAGCGATCGAGCGGAGAGTTGATGGTTTCGGCCGCTTCGGCAATCGCGCCGTCGAGTGACTTTTCTTTGACTCGGTTGAAAGCGCTAACAATCGCATCGTTTAGCTCGTCCGAACTTAATACGGACATATCTGGAATACTAGCCAGAACTGCCCGGACACCAATGAGCTCGTCATCGTGTATCTCACCGTCAGCAGCGGCCATGAGTGCCATGCATTCGACGAATCGGGGCATTAGCTCGCGCATCGACTCGGTTTTTTCTTCCACGGTTTTAAGTCCGTTGGTCGTACGAGCTGCGTTGAAAAGCTCCTCTGCGGTGTCCGAATCGAGCTCCAGAGCTGTTTGAAGTGCATCAAGAAAACGAATTTCTGACTCGGGGATTTCTCCATCGGACACGCAGATTTCGCATGCCATGGTGTAGCCAGTCTGCTTGTGTGTTCGGCCGGGGAGTCCTTTTGCAATCTCGGCGACTCGTTTGAGGCCACCGCCGGCATCAGCAATGGCGCCAGCGGCGATATCGATAAGTCGTCCGCGAGCGTCACCCGAGATGTCGCGAAAGAGGTCATGCTCTTCGAGGGTTTTGTCCAAGGTGTCGACTTCTTCACCACTAATTTCACCGTCCGCGCCCATGGCGGCCAGCATGGCTTCAATCAAGAAACGTCGTGGGTCATTTTCATCAACACCACCACTGAACATCTTTCGCAAAAAACTCATGTCAATCTCCTTATTCTCTATCCTAGTATTGCGGCACAAAGCGAACTCTTGCCGCACGCCGGCGAAGGGTAGCAGGAAAGCTGCTCCGCTGCTATGTGCAAAAAGGAGCATCTGCGGGGCACTTTGGAGTTAGAAAAGGTCTAAACTCTGCCTGGTGAAGCTTCTTCTTCAAGCGTCTCGCTTTGCGGCGGAGCACCAGGATACAGCCCTAGTTACTGTGGTTGCCACCTGGGGATCAACGCCGCGTCATCCTGGAGCTCGAATGCTCATTGCAGCCGACGGCAGCCAGCTTGGTACTATTGGTGGTGGACGCATCGAGTTTGAGTTGGTTGCGGTCGCCCAAGAAGTTGCAATGGGCGGACCAGCGCGCTTGGTGAAGCACAACTTGGTACAGGATTTGTCCATGTGTTGCGGCGGTAGCATGGAGATCTATGTGGAGCCTCTTGCTCCATGCCTTGAGACCATTGAACACGTGATTGCCCGGCGTGTCCGCAGGAAACGCAGCGTTCTGGTGACCAATCTCGGCGGCGGCAAGAGCTTGCCGAAAGAATTTTGTCCGGTGGATGAAACGATGGAGTATCCGCGACAACAGGACGAGCAGTTCATGGAGCTAATTGTTCCCGCTCCTCGTGTATTGCTCTTCGGTTGCGGACATCTCGCTCGCGCACTAGGCCCTTTGGCCAACGCACTGGATTTCGATGTCATCATTTGTGACGACAACGAGACGGGCGCCATTGATGAGTGTCCGGCGTGGGCCAGCGACTGGGTGTCTAGCTTCGCGTTGGGCGATATCGAAGCGAGGATTGGGGTATTGGGCGCTGGCGACTATCTCCTGGTCCTAACTCGAGATCACGGAATCGACGAAACGATTATTACGTCAGCACTACCGCGTGTGTCCGAGTTCGAATACCTTGGGCTTATTGGGAGCATGGGCAAGGTCGGAAGGTTTCGCAAGAGGATTCTCGCTAAGGGCGCAGTGACAGAAGCCCAGTGGAAGTCCCTTCACGCCCCTTTAGGACTGGATATAGCCGCAGAGACTCCGCAGGAAATTGCGGTATCCATAATGGCCGAATTGGTGGCGGTAAAGAATCGCGCAAGTCGATGAAAGAGGCCTGCATCATATTGGCAGCGGGGAAGGGAAGTCGCTATGGCGGCCAAAACAAGGCACTTCTTCTATGGCAGTCCCAAACCTTTTTGGCTCGGATTGTACAAACCTGTCGGGAACTGTCTATTGGAGAAATTCTGGTAGTGATTGCAGAGCCTCACCGAGAGGCAACCGACGCTTGCGCCAAGCTTTTGAATGTGAACACGGTGGTCAATCCCAACCCGGCAGAGGGGATGGCTTCGTCAGTGTCGGTAGGCTTTCAATATGCGCTGAGAACATTTCTTGCCGACGCCGCATGGCTGTGGCCCGTTGACTCTCCTGCTGCTACCTCAGCTAGCCTGGCCCCGCTACAAGAGCAATCCGCTGCGATTGCGATTCCAGTGTTTGGCAAAAGAGGAGGACACCCGATGCGAGTTGCGCGGAGTGTGTGGCCGGAGTTGGCGGAGTGTCATAAAGCAGAGGAAGGTGCTCGGACTGTGATTCGCCGCGATCCCAGGCGTGTTGTCCGAATTGCTGTCGAAGATGCTCGCATTTGCCAGGACATAGACTCCCCCGAAGACTGGCGGCACATGCAATGAGAAGGGCACTAGCAGTAATTGCTCTTTTTTGTCCGGTTGCCCAGGAAGCAAAACAAAAGCGGTGGAGAATGGCTCCGAGTTGGTCTTTGTCCCGGAAATGGATGACGGCTTCGAAGCACTCAAGGGCAGCCTGGAGTCTACGGTGCTTGAGAACTATACTCAGCTTACCTACAATAACTTAGAAGCGATTGTCGACAGCTTGGCGACCGAGCGCGAACTCCACTTTCTCGGGGTTACCCCCAATGATGTGGTGATAGGAGTAGAGCCCGAAGCACTGTCTAAAGACAGGCGGCTGTATCCAGATCGTTCTCCCAAGGTGCTGAGCAAGAACTTGGATGTGCATCTTTCCAGTGACGCTTCCGTCGCCTGGGTGTATGACGAGATCAGCTATCGTGTTCAGTACATGAACCGTGAGGCCTCGATCCCTATTCGCCTAACTGCGATCTATGTCCGAGATGGTGAGCGATGGGTGCTTGTTGCCGAGCATCGCTCCTATGGCGTCGGAACCGAGGAGTTGGTGGAATTGTCCACAAGTGGCGAATTGAGACGCGGTAAATTGATAGAAAACGGGTACGGCGATGACAAAAAGTTGGCGATTACGCTGCTCGGAATCGTCGGAAAATTCATCAACAACGGTGAGGGCATCCACCCCAATGACAAGTCGCTTGTCGTTTTTCACGAGCCTGCCGTCGAACTCAGGTTTCCTTTCTCGGACGATACATTGAGCTTAGCGAAGCGTTTTAGTCCGGACGCGACTGTCGCGTTGCGCGAGTTCCGCGTGCAGGTTTCTAGAACACAAACGATCGCATGGATCGTCGCCAACCTGAGCGTAACTACCGAAGTCGAGGGTGAGCGCCGTGAACTTCCATTGCGCGGAACCTTTGTCTTAGAAAAACTCCCAGAACAAGGCTGGGGACTAGTCCAGGCGCATATTGCTGTGCCACTTTTAGAACGCCAAATCAGCCAGCGAATCTTTGGGCCCAATCGTTAGCAAGCTACTTAACCAGGCGAATTAGCGAAATCCAACCTGCAGCCATCAGCAGTCCACCAATTGGAGTAATGGGCCCAAGCCATTTCTGTCCGGTTAAAACTAGCAAGTAGATCGATCCTGAGAAAAACAGAACACCGACCGAGAAGAGAGTTGCTGGCAAGCGAATCGATTGCCCGCTCGCGTTGGCAAAGAGAGCGAGGGCGAGTACAGCCAAGGCGTGCATCAGGTGGTAGTTCGCCGCGGTATGCCAGTTTGCGAGTTGTTCTGGGTTGACCCGCGAGCGCAGCCCATGCGCCCCAAAGGCGCCCAGAAATATGGCGGTACTACCCAATAGAGCTGCGATGTATGTCCACATGCACCAACGCTACAATTTGTAGCTAGGACTCGTCACGAGCTACAGCCGGGCAAAGAGGGCGTCGGCGTGCTTTTGTGCGTCACGTAGCGATCCCTCTCGATCCATTGTGAGTATCTCTCGATTACGAAGCAGGACTTTGCCATCCACAACCACGTGTTTTACGTCGCTTGAGCGCGCTGCATAGACGATCGTAGAGTAGGGATTATGCAGCGGCACACAGTGGCTGCCGCTAACGTCGACAGCGATGACGTCTGCGCGTTTGCCAACTTCGAGTGAGCCAATTTCGCTTTCAAGCCCGAGAGCTGCAGCGCCTCCACGAGTGGCGAGTTTTAGCACCTGCGAGGCCGGCATTGCCTTTGGACCAACACGCGGTTTGTGAAGTAGAGCAGCCAAACGCATCTCCATAAAGCCGTCCAAGTTGTTGTTGCAGGGGGCGCCATCGGCCCCAATACTCACTGAAATTCCGGCGGCCAGAAGCTCTGGGATCTTGGCGTAGCCGGATGCAAGTTTCATGTTTGAACTCGGACAATGCAAAACGTGAGTACCTGTATCTCGCAAAATCTTTTGCTCAGCCTCGTTGACCCAGACACAGTGCGCGAGGCATACGTCGTCACCCGTCAGTCCGACTTTGTGCAGGAAGCTCAGGTTGTCCATTCCTTTGCGTCGCTTGACCTCGGCAATCTCGCTTTGGTTTTCACTGGTATGGGTGTGCAGGCGAGCACCTTGGGCTCGGGCCTGTTTACAGCTTTCGACAAGGAGTTCATCGGTACAGGAAAGAGCGAAACGCGGGGCGTAGGCGTAGCGCAATCGTCCTCCACTTCGGCCGTGCCAGTCACGGCACAAGCGTGCGCTCTCGTCCAGTGAATCTTTGGTGCTCTCCATGAGGCCCGGCGGAATGGCTGGGTCTTTTTCATCCATCATGGCTTTGCCAATAGTAGCCCGCAAGCCACTGTCGCGAGCTGCTTCAAAGAGCGCATCGCTGTGATGCACGGTTCCCATATCGAGGATGGATGTGGTCCCGCCGCTGATGAGTTCAAGGCATGAGAGATTTGCTGAGGCTCGCAAATCTTCTCGAGTCAGCGCACCTTCGTAGGGCCACACGACTTTGTGTAGCCAATCGAGAAGCTCCATGCTGTCTGCTCGGCCACGCGCCAGAGATTGACACATGTGGATGTGACTCTGGACAAGGCCCGGCATCACAATCGTGCCTTCTGCGTCAATGATCGAGTAGTCGGATGTCTGTGGAGTGTAGTCGCCGCCAACCTGGACAATCAGGCCATCGCGACAGGCAAGGTCTCCTCGGACAATGGAAAACTCACTGTCAACTGTTAGTATCGTGCCGCCTCTGAATATAACTTCGGACATAGGAATAATTCCTTTTTTAAAACTCAATACTCTAGAAGTCTGGTGCAGAACACCAGAAATGAGCGGCGCTGCCGCGTAAAGTAAACGCTTGCGCAGCCAGCGTTAGGAGCTTGGGTGTTGAACTTGTTTAACACCAGGCTCCTAGGTGAGGTGTTCGCCGCGGAAACCAAAGGGGAAAAGTTCGTGAAAAGAGATGTCTCGCCTTTCGCCATCTACGTTGACTAAGATGATCTGTAGCGAGGCTGGGTCATCGACAAACTCATTGATAGTTTGGCGGCAGATTCCACACGGAGCCGCCGGAGGAGAGCTTTGAGTAACCACAACGAGGCTGGCGATATTTCGATGTCCGGCCAAGACCGCTGCCACAATGGCACTGCGTTCTGCGCAAACGCAGAGTCCATAAGAGGCATTCTCAACGTTGGCACCCTCAAAGACGCTGCCGTCGCCTGTTGTCAGCGCGCAGCCAACTTTGTAGTTGGAGTAGGGCGCGTATGCTGTTTCACGAGCTGCAATGGCCCGCGTTATCAACTCTTCCTCAGTGAGCGTCACAGCTTGGCCATGTCCTTGATGATCTCATCGAGGAGCTTAATAAAGGTTGAGTGTACCGCCGTCGCTGTCTCGGTAACCTCTTCGTGAGATAGCGGCTGGCCGGACAATCCAGCGGCCTTATTGGTGATGCAGGAAATCCCCAGCACCTTGGCGCCCATGTGATTGGCAGCGATAACTTCAGGAACGGTAGACATTCCGGCAGCGCTCGCTCCCATGGTGCGGAGCATTCGGATTTCCGCTGGCGTTTCGTAGGACGGACCCGGCAGTCCGGCATAGACACCTTCGGCCAATGGGAAGTCGATTCGTTTGCCAACCGCGTGAGCGATTTTTTGTAGTTCGGGATCGTAGGCTGTGGTCATGTCCGGGAATCGCACTCCTATACGCTCGTCATTGACGCCTCGCAGAGGGTGATCGGGAAAGAGATTGATATGGTCTGAGATGACCATCAAAGTCCCAGGATCGTGGTGAATGCCGCCCGCTGCGTTGGTGATGATGAGTATTTCGACACCAAGGGTAATGAGCGTACGCGCCGGGAAAACCAGCGTACGAGCATCGTGGCCCTCGTAGAAGTGAACCCTGCCTTGTAAGGCTGCGCACTCGATGCCATTTTTGCTACCAACAACGAGCCGGCCGGCATGTCCGGATACAGTGGAAACAGGGAAGTGGGGGATATCGCTGTATTCAACAATAGCCGCATCTTCGAGTGTATCGGCGTAGGCGCCGAGGCCACTGCCCAAAATGAGTCCGATTTTAGGTTTGCGCTGGCCAATCTTGGATTGAATCCCGGCGGCAGCTTCTTGTAAATTATCGTAGGTATTCATCTAGCGGAGAATCTCCAGAATTCGAGTCGTTGGTACATCAGCAGATTCGCCGACTACAAATGCATTTAGAATCAGGTCTTGAGCTTCGGACAAGCCGCGCTCATTGTGGTGCAGGGTAGCCAAAACGGTTCCCGGATCAACCTTGTCGCCGACGTTGCAGTGGAGTTCGATCCCGACTGCTGGGTCGATTTCATCCTTCGTACGTTTTCGTCCGGCCCCCAACCAGAGGCCTGCAACACCGATTTCTTGGGCTTCAATCCTGGAAATGACGCCGCTTTCTTTAGCGACTAAGTCGTACTTCGCGCGGGACTTTGGCAAGACCGAATCGGGCGATTCGACAACATTGGGGTCCCCACCTTGGGCTTCGATAAGCTTGGCAAAGACCTCAGCTGCCTTGCCATTGTCGAGTACCGCCTCGATTTGCTTCTGTCCGGCTTCGGGGCTGCTTGCCACGTTTCCGGCATAGAGCATTTCTCCGCCGAGAACGACAGTGAGCTCGCGAGTATCGGCAGGGCCCGAGCCTTTGAGTACTGCGATGGATTCTGCAACTTCGAGCGCATTGCCAACCATCGTACCAATCGGCGCGTTCATGTCTGTCAGTACAGCGGTTACCGGCTTGCCTGCCGCGCGCCCAATCGTTTGGATCGCTTTGGCCAACTCGCGTGCTTCCTCGATAGTCTTCATGAAGGCGCCGTGTCCGACTTTGCAGTCGAGTACGAGGGCATCGATTCCCTCCGCCAACTTCTTGGACATAATAGAGGATGCAATGAGAGGCACAGACTCAACCGTCGCTGTTACGTCGCGCAAGGCGTATAGGCGTTTGTCCGCAGGGGCGATTTTAGCAGTTTGGCCAATGAGGCATACCCCCAGAGTGTCGACAAGTTCCGTGAAACGCTCGATATCCAGATTCACCGAAAACCCGGGAATCGACTCCAGCTTGTCCAAAGTTCCGCCCGTGTGTCCGAGCCCGCGGCCAGAAACCATGGGAACCGCAACGCCGCAGGCAGCAACAGCCGGTGCCAGAGGAAGAGAAATCTTGTCCCCCACTCCCCCAGTAGAGTGCTTGTCGACTTTGGCTCGCGAGATACTACTAAGGTCTAAAACGTCGCCAGAGTGCAACATTGCGTCAGCCCAGACAGCAAGTTCTTCGTCTTGTAGCCCGCGGAAGTAGATCGCCATGAGCATCGCGGAGACTTGGTAGTCCGGGATCGATGCATCGGTTACGCCGGCGACAAAGGCACGGAGTTCGTCCGGGCTCAGGGCTTCGCCATTGCGCTTTTTTCGAATGAGTGCCTGTGGGAGAATCTGTGGAAGTGTGGCCATGATGGTATTCTTAGTATCCTGAGGCTTTGCCGGTAGTGGTTCCGGTCGCGATTGCGATCGATGCGGATGCGCCGATTCGAGTTGCGCCCGCTTCGCTCATTCGAGCCGCGTCTTCACTTGTTCGTACGCCGCCGGACGCTTTGACGCCCATCTCCGCGCCAACAACTCTGCGCATGAGAGTGATGTCGTCCACTGTTGCTCCACCCTTGGCAAAGCCGGTAGAGGTCTTTACGAAGGCTGCGCCGGCAAGCTTGCTCAAGCTACAACCAATAATCTTTTCTTCATCAGTTAGCGAGCTGCACTCCAGGATGACTTTGACGCCTGCCGGACTCGATGCTTTGACGACCTTGCAGATGTCTTCAAATACGGTCTCGTAGTCGCGAGACTTCATGGCACCAATGTTCATAACCATGTCGATTTCTTGGGCCCCATGCCGGACAGCATCGCGAGCTTCGTAGGCCTTGGCCCCCGGACTCATCGCCCCAAGTGGAAAGCCGACAACACAGCAAACCATGACATCGGTGTTGGCGAGCAGTGACTTTGCCAGGCCGACCCACGTTGTATTGACACACACGGAAGCAAATCGATATTTACGAGCCTCTTCACACAGCTTGACAATGTCATCTCGCTGCGCTTCAGCCTTGAGTAAAGTGTGGTCGATCATCTTGGCGAAGCCGCCATCTACTTTGCCGATTCCCGACGGTGCTCCAACTCGGCTCGCGCCAGCCGACTCGAGCGCCCGGACAGACCAGGGTCTTCGGACAACGCAGGAGCCACAGGAGGAACAATCTTCATTCTCGTCGTTTGTGCAAACGCCGCGATCGCCAGCCTGCACAACTGGGAGGCTAACTCCTAGTCGTCCACGGACTCGTTCCGCAATAAGATCTACCAGTTTGTCGATGTCGCTCTCTTGGGTCGCCATAGATTCGAAACTATACTCGCAAGAGCTGCGGCAAGCCTGCCTACCGAGTCACTTTAGGTCGATTACTAGCCGAAAACCGACACTTTTGTAGCCCTTGCTACGCCGTTTGGTGAGCTTGCCCGTGTTGCTAATCGTGCTTGGAGCTTCGCCGCTCGCTTCATCTGCCAACCACTCTGACACTCGAGCTTGCGTCGAGAAGTCTTCGTGCAGTTTTGCAGCTTGCCACTCTGCGAGTGTGGGCAGCCTGCCCCCTTTTACTCGAGCATACGATTGCGCGTTGTTGAGTTTGAGGCCATCAACCGGAGCGTTCTGCCGTTTGCTGTTTTGGGTGGGGCGTTTCTCGCGGGGAAATATCGCCGAGTAGTCAGCATAGCGGACAAGAGACTTGGAAATATAGAAGACTTTCTCACGCTCGTCCGGGTGAATCACGAGCATGCCCTCTGGAGCGGCAAGCGGTGCGGGTCGAGCGTCTGTCAGCACCGCTTTTGCTATCGGTACTCCTGCGTCGATCGGAACATTTACTACCGGGGTTGGTGTGGCGGCAGTAGGTAGCGGACCAAAGAAGTACAGTCCGGCTCCGGCGAGCAGGACTAGCGCGGAAAAGATAGTTAGGAATTTGAGTGCCGCAGATGGCTTGGTACTCGGAAGGAACATCGAGTCGCCGTCGCTGGAGTCACCATCGTTGGAGTCGATTGCGCCGTCACTCACACCAGCGCCGCTCGTCTGCGCCTTGGAGTTGCTCAACGATACCGCGTTTGCCTGTTGCTTTCGTCCCAAGAAGGGAGTCGGTGAACTCGACTTTGCGTCCGGGTCAGACACCGCCATCGCCCTTGGTGCAGTTTGCGAGCGCTTGCCTTTTAGGCGCGCAACGATCTGTTCGAGTTCTTCGATAAGATCTGAGTATCCTGGACGCGAATCCGGTTTTTTTGACATCAAGCGGAGTTGCAACCGGGCCAGCTGTCCGTCGATGTCCGAGCTTATGAGTAAGGGATTCGGGGCCGGGTCGT
>JAESTW010000814.1 GCA_016763395.1 Kofleriaceae bacterium | reverse complement strand
CTACTGCCCAAGGCAGACTGGCTGGCTCCAGCGCAAAGCGCGCAAGCAATGGCATCGACAGAGTTTCAAACGGAGATACGTAACTACTTCTCAACCGACTCCCGGCCCCCCCTCATCGCCGCAATTGATGACAAGGGGCAAGAAATCGCTCGCGGCTTTATCGTGCCGAATGACTGGGGCCCTTGTCCGAGCAGGCGTCATCGATACCAAGCGACAACAACTATCGCAGTGCGCTAGCCTTCTCGACGAGTGAGACAAACTCAGAGCGATAGCCATCTGTGTCCTGCCCAAGAGCGCCTTTTGCAAGAGAGAGAACCTGCTTGTAGCTGCTCTTTCCTTTGTGCTTCGAGTTCCGCAATAGCATGCCAAATTCGGCAACGGCAGCAGCCCAACGCCAACTGCGTGACGCACGCTGTCTGGGATTCTTCGGACGGAAAACACTGTGAGTGATGCGCCGGCTCTTCGAAGAGCCATTGGGCTTATAACGCAATTTGATAGTCATAAGTTCTGCAGAAGCGCCGGCCGAAGTAAGACGCGACTCTTGGTATTTGAGCCGATCGATACCAGGCGCAGACGCTTGCTTGACATAGACCAGCTCGTAGAGCGCACTCACCGAGTGTCCGGCCCCAAGTTCGCCGGCATCCTTTTTGTCATCATTAAAGTCCTTGTCCGCAAGCATCCGATTTTCGTATCCAATCAGCCGGTAGGACCGCACCAAGCGCGGGTTGAACTCGACTTGAATTTTGACATCACTCGCGACTGTCACCAAGGTAGCTCCCATTTCCTTTACCAGCACCTTCTTGGCCTCCAGTAAATTGTCGATGTACGCGTGATTCCCATTGCCTTTGTCCGCCAGCTGCTCCATTTTTGAGTCCTGATAGTTACCCCGGCCAAAGCCAAGGACAGTAAGAAAAACACCTGACTTGCGTTTGCCCTCAATAAGGCGAATAAGCGCTTCCTCACTACTAGTTCCAACGTTAAAATCGCCGTCCGTGGCCAAAATCACCCGATTGTTGCCATCTTTGATAAAGTGCTTTTGCGCAAGTTCATAGGCCAACTGAATGCCCGCACCGCCCGCCGTACTACCGCCCGCTTCCAAGGCATCGAGCGCTTCCAATATTTTCCAGCGCTGGCTGCCAGGCGTAGACGGTAAGACCACACCAGCCGCGCCGGCATAGACAACGATGGCAACCCTATCCTGTGGTCGCAGATTACTCACCAGGAGCCGAAACGCGTTTTTCAGTAAGTCTAGCCGGTCTGGCCCTGACATCGACCCGGAAACATCAATAAGAAAAACTAGGTTACTAGCGGGTAGTGCTTTGGCGGGAATCTCTACGCTCTTGATTCCTATTCGAACCAGAGAACGTGCGCGATTCCACGGCGCGGGCGCCACCTCAGAATACACCGCTAGAGGGCTGGCCCCTTGTGGCGCTCTGTCCTCGTAGCCAAAATAGTTGATCAGTTCTTCAATCTTAACCGCATCGCTTGGTGGTCTCTGGCCTTCTTTGAGAAACCTTCGGACATTGCTGTACGAAGCGGTATCGACGTCCAATGAGAAGGTAGAAAGTGCCCGGCTCTTCACCGAGTGAAGCTGCCCTTCAGCGATGTGCTTGTAGTTCCTGCCGCTCGGAAGGGGAAGATACTGAATATAGCTTCGATTGATTACGATTCCTTGTGTTGTCCGAGTCGTATCTATGTTTGGACGTCCCTTTACAACAATAGTCTCGCCGATCTGCGAGAGATCCATTTGGGGGTAGACCTGAGAAGAGCGGCCAATACTGACTTGAATACTCGCGATTTTCATTTTGGCCTCGGCAAAAATAAACACTGCAGAATAGAGCCCTGGCGGCAGGCCAGAAACCTTGAATGCCCCCCGACCATCGGTAATCGCCGTATAGTCACCATTGCCAGCCAACGAGTGTACTACCACCGTGACTCCCGCCAGCCGCTCTCCCGTTCTACGGTCTTTGACCATGCCGCCGATAGCCCCGGAAGTGGCGTCCTGAGCGTGCGCTGGTTGAACATTCAGAATAACTCCCAGTAGGACAAGGAATACGATCGCAAATTCTCTCTTCCGCATTCCAAAACCATACCCGGGCTAACCTACCAGGAGGACTACTCTCCGCTTCTCAGCGGTAACAGCTTGAGGCGTCGAGCACGCAGACTGGGCGTTCTCACCTCACCTATTTAGTATGCAACTCAGTCCCTGGGATCGAGTCCTACTCCCCAACAAATTACTTGCCCAGCTTGAGCGAGGACACAAGTATAGGTAGCACCCAATGAGATCTCTCGGACGGGAGGAAGGGGAGCGATGAATTGCGGGGTTCTATATTCATCATGTTCAGGCAAACCGGTCTGTCCGAACAGATTGTCCCCCCAACAGTAGACAGCGCCGGCACAGTCTAGAGCGCAAGTTCGCGTGTTCTCCGCCGAGATTGCCATCACTGCCTTTGCCCCCTTCGCCAGGACCACCGCGGTCTGCTAGGTTGTACACGCGAGTATCCATTCCGATGATAGCAACGTGTAAATAGCGTGATCTACGTGATGGTCGTAGAGCCACTCGCGTTCCCGAAGAACGCCTTCGTGGGTCATGCCAACCCGTCCGGCCACTGCGCGACTCTTTTGGTTCTCGGTTGCGGCACGAATTTCGAGTAGGTTTAGTTTCTCCTCTGAGAACGCATAGTCAATCACGCCCCGGACAGCGGCGGTAATACACCCGGAACCTTGATGCTCCTGAGATATCCAGTAGCCAATCTCAGCACGCCGGTGCAATGGCTGGATGTCCTCGAGTCCTAGGGATCCAACGATTTCTCCGTCGGCGATAATTGCCCAGCGATGGGATTTACCTGATTTGTAACCGTCGAGACAATCTTGCAGGAAAGCGCGGGTATGACTTTCGTGCGTGTGAGCATCGAGCCAAGACATCCATTGGCGAAGATAGCTCCGGTTCTTCTCGACCAAGGCAAAAAGTACAGTGGCGTCCGAGAGTGTCCAGCGGCGTAGTGTTAACCCCGGACGAATCACTAACTCCGGAACGCGAGCAATGGCCTTGAATCCCATTGTGTGATGCTACACGATTTTTTCGTACACAGTTTGTGAAAACTCATTGCAGAATTGACCAATTCCAAGTTTTTGGGCCGCTCGATGCGACATTCAGCAGAAGTACGCCTCTGGGAATTGGGTGTTAACTTTTTCCCACCCAATTCCTAACGCTGGCTGCGCAAGCGTCTACTTTACGCGGCGATGCCGTTCATTTTGGTGTTCTACACCAGACACCTAGACTTCCAACATGAAAAACACGATGCACTTTGTCGCTACCTTGCTTTTACTAGGAGCTTGCTCCGATTCCAAGACAGAGGAGACAGCTGCACGGGCTGCACCAGCAAGTGACGAGGGCAAAGCTCTAACAAAGGCGGAGAGAGCGTCAAAGGTAGTTGTTCCAAAGCCCGCGGTGGAAACCGGCCCCACCTACTCTGACGAACTTGCGGACAAGCTAATCGCCGAGGTTGCCGCTTGCGAGAGTGCGCTCTTTCGCTGCGATGCCGCGGATACACTGTCCGCCTTTGGCAAGAAGGCAACGGCCCGACTTGTGGCCAAGTTGACCGAGCCAGATGTGAGCATTGAGGTGGTGATCAACCTCAGCTTTATT
>JAESTW010000813.1 GCA_016763395.1 Kofleriaceae bacterium | reverse complement strand
GACCTACCGGACTAATGAGCTTGGACTACGCAACACTGCCGCTACAAACGCCCAATAGTGCCGTGCTGGTTCGCGCTGGGGATCTAGACAACGATGGACTAAGCGACGTTTTTGTCGATTCCGCATCCGGTGAAGGGGTTCTAGTTGGATTCTCCGATGGCTCAGGTGGTGTCCGAGAGGCCGTGCGAGCACTTGCTGGCTTATCCCGTGGATTTGAAGTGCCACCAGGAAGTGGAACTGACATCGCGGCAACCGCTCATTTCGGCAAGGGCACAAAAGCGGCAACAACATCGGCTTCCGCTAGGCCGCAACTCCTATAGAATCACCTTTGACTCAGTGTGGAATTGGCTGATACTCCCGTTTTCTTTGCCCGCCCCGAAAGAGTTGAATCTCATTTTGCACATCCCAAATGCTGTCGGTGTTCATCAGCCGATCTAGATAGAGCGAGCGGCTGACAAGTGCTGGCAAATCGAAAATCCAGTACATCGACATTAGTGGATTGATAAAGAGTTCACTCGACTTCGTTCGCTCTGTCCGGTGCACATCCCCAAACTCCCCAGCCAGTGCCGACGCGATACTCGTATTGACGATACTTGGCTGGCTCGGCATGCGCTCTTCTGAGAACCGAACAGCATCCAGATAGAAACCGGACTCCTCCATGTCCGGGAGCAGGCTCATACTTCCCCGAAAACCACCCGATTGGGAAAGTGCCGCCACATTCTCCAGAAAGTGAGCATGGCAAACACCATGGAAGGCATCGATTCCAAAACCCAAACAATACACAAGACGCGTCGGCACATCGATGGTGGAAACCGAGGCCAAGCTAACCATGTCTTCCTCTGGTGTTCCAAGACCGGACTCATCGCCACGCATTAGGATATCGGTTCCTCCGTCAACGAGAACAATTGCATCGATCTCATGTTCCTCTACGATGTAGCGATACCCCGATTGCACCCGCCGGACACCCGCTTTCTCAAACGCATATATCGGACAGCTCATCTCTCTTGTTTCAAGATACTGTGCCAACACACCTTCTGGAAAATACGGTCCCGGAGCACTCGTCTTGTCCGTCATTCGATAGGTACCTGGCACAGGCTGCAATGCATCCGTTCCCCCGAGGTAGGAAAAGGAAAGGTTCGCCAGAACTACACGCTTGCCCAGTTTGCGCAGTGCGAAATACAAAGGCAGCCCCGCGAATACATCAAAACCACCTCCCGCACCCGCAATTAGGACATTGGTACTTTCCAAGAGCGAGTTGGGAATCGAGAAGTTCATAGTGTCGATTATACACTATATTTATTGTTTTGCAGATCTATTCGCGAGGTGCTCGCCTATTTTGCAGCATCCGAAACACCATCGGTGGCAGCATCTGAAACACTACCATCGGCATCCACGCTTCCATCGACAGCACTCGCATCAACAGCACTCGCATCTGTAGTGCTCGCGTCATCCACAGGAGTGCCGTAAATTGGAGTCACAAGGCATGCTGACGCGGAGACGATGGTGGCCGCCAATACGGCACCCTTTATAGGGTTTCGGACAGCGGCCGCTAACGCGGATACACAAAACGGACAGGAGCCGCCACCGAGGCTCTCTGCCTTCACGAAGGTATCGCATTGTGGGCAACGATTTAATGAGGACACAGTGAAGAGGCTAGCACTACTTTTGACTACTGTATAGCTCTGCCTCTGTGATGTCCGAGATGACAGGCTATTCCGCGTGACTGTTGACTGAGAATCGGACTGATTTGACCACTCCGAGATCATAAAACCCGTCACAGCTGATTGAGTAATAGTCTTCAACGTCAGGGGTGAATTGCATTGTCCCATCTACACCAACAGCAAGGTCTGTGCGGATCACTTCATTCCGGCCGTTCGCCTGAACCGAATAGGAGGATTTACATTCAAATCGAAGTCCGGGTAAACCAATCTCTTGGTTCTCGACCCAAACCCTGAATTCTCCGGTTTGTCCGACAACGAGCCGTTCCGGCCCATCAATCACGAGACTGCGAACCGCCCCGCTAACATTAATGACAAATCGGTCTGCCCATATGCCAGCCGGCCCGGACAAAACCCATCGATCGACAATATACTCTCCTGGAAGCACGGGAATGAACTCTGCTGTTAGCCAAGTCAGTTTTTTCTCTGTCGCTGCGTGTGGCAAAGGAAGTTCACTAAATACCCAGTAGACATCATCGGCAGGTAGAGGATCGGCGGTCAGGACGACATACTGCGAGGTCCCAACAAAAATTGTTTGTGCCTCAGGCTCTGGGTCGAAGGAGCAAGCACTGTGGAGTGCGAGTGCTGCGAGAACTGCCCCTATATGAGAATTCTTAGTAAGCATACTGTACCCTTCCACGTACGACGAGAGTGTCATCTTGCCGCCCTACAAATAGCCCCACCTTGGTGTCCGATATTGTGCCGTACAATGCACCTCCGGTGACCACCATGTCAGTGAGCGCCCCTGTCCAAGGCAAAGCCGTTGAGGTTTCTGCTGCGAGCATGAATTCATTGTATTCGATGCCGATAGCAGCGTTGGCGTGAAGAACCGGGTGAATACTAGGCTCATAGCCCAAGAGACCGATGTCTATGCCCAAATCAAATTGGGAAACCAAGTATCCTGAAGCTATGAGCCAGGACACCGAGCCTCGGGCAGTAACCGTTGACGGCAGAACGAAAATGGCATCATTGGGAGATTGCACGACGGCGGCAGCAGAAGCCGAGGCAGACTCAGGGTTGTCGTGACCAAGTGGTATGGCGCCTCCTGCCCGGACGAAAAACAATCCGGGACCATCGTAGGGAAGTACATAGGAAATTTGATACTCAGCCACAGGCTTCCCCCATGCAGGCGCAAAGTCATCATCAAACCTAGCCAAGTGGAGTGCAAATGAATGCCCGATCCGGCCATCAGCAATGGATGCCCGGACACTCATTCGCTGAGCCGTAGAATTGGCAATCCCGCTCCCATTGCCTAGCGATAGCTGAAAATACGAACCGTGACCAGGAAGACTATTGATGAAGCCAGGTTTTGATTCTCCGGCCCGTTTCTCTTCCTCTGCGTCTATGTCCGGATAGTCAGCAGCATTCGCGGGTTCGCTTCCGTATATATCAGCAGCACCGGGCTCAAATTCAACATCGCCTCTCGTATCACTGTTCACCGCAGTACTCGCATGAGGATATCCGACAGCAACGTTTGTGCTCGCGCAGTGTACTGAGATCAAAACTGAAAAAGTAAGTAGAGCGTTCCGGCTCACAATCGTCTCAACGTATTTCATTTTCCCTCTCGTCTGGGACGACTCTCTTGCCCTTTCAGCATGAAGCCGAAGAACGACCGTGCCATCTCCGCACCTTTGCTATCTCCGGAACCAAGTGTACTCGAAAAAACCAAATTCCTGCAATGCTCACACAGGAAATCGAGAGCATGTTCACCGGCTGTTGTGATTGGCAAGCACCAGCAGGAGTCCATAAAGTCCGAGGCCAACAAGACCAGCACCAGCTGCGATCTTTCCTTCGGTGGCGCACTCGGACAGGCAAAAACCGAGGCCGACGCCACCGCCGAGAACGACTACGGTATTGATCAAGGTACGTGTTTTTCCACTATCGAAGGAGCTCGTCTTCTCCACTGTAATTTGGCTCGTACTTGTATCGAGAAGGTAGCAGGGTCTTTCTCGCCGGTAAGTATCACCGGCAAAAGGAGGAATGTCCGGGCAATTCGCTACAAATTCACCAACCGACTGAGTAATGGGCTCTCCATCAACAACTATCGATATATTCTTGTTGGCGTCTAAACGATACTCGGTGCCATCCAGCGTATCAACCATAGCTTCTCCCTGATCTCGTAGCGCGGGGACGTGCCGCAGAATTTCACGAGGTACGACAGTTAGCGAGTGCGTTGAGTAGCAACCTGTAGCAAGTACAAGTGATAAAAGGCTAACGAAACGCAAACGATGCATACCGTGTCATCCTACAACCTATGGTGCGATATTGCGAAATCTCAAATGTCATTCACCGTCCGGTTTACAAAACTCTTGAACACCAACTGCACACGCTGATTGTCGCTCTTCTACAGGAGCGATCTTGTTGTCAGGGCATCCAAGTTTGCTCACCAGCTTGCTCAGTGTCTCGATTGTCGCGTTGGAGTCACTTTGCGCAATGAACAAGAACCCCTGACCAATACTCGGACAAGCGAAACCACCCAATATTGCAGGAATACTCCCCTCTGGGCGCACTTCTTTGGCTGGTGCAATCCACTGTTCCACCCCTGCGATTCCCTGTTGAGACGTTGTCTCACCATCTTTTTCTAGCGACAGCTCAAGAATTTGAGAAAATACGCGCAGAATCTTGTCTGGGTATTTGCGAGCCCCCCTAACCGTATCGGAAGTGCCACCGATAGTAATTACAAATTCCCCAGCCTTATTCGCCAGTATAAGCGTATCTGATTCAATGTGTTGTCCGAATGATTCATCAAGTTCAACGGCAGGCATCTGGATGCCAACAACTGGAGCATCACCTCGGCACTCAAAGGTTTTAATGGCCCTATTAAACATATACATACTATCGGCGCGATCGCGTGCGACAAACCCCAAAGTGATCATCACTCCAGTTTTCTTGCAGGTAATCAGGGTCATCGCCATCCATACCTTGCCCTTCAATGAGGCCTTCAGATGCACGCGCAACTGATCGGGCAAGTCTTCACTGGAGCGCTCATCTATCTCAAACTCAAACCCGGACGCGACTATCTCTGCCAACTCTGCTAACTCGACTAGGTTGAGAGCTTGACCACCTTGCCACGCTACTTCCGCCGAGAATTCCCCCTTGCGACCTACCTTGTATTTGCCAATCCCAACGCCGCCCTCCTCGACTTCGACCTTCCAATCTGGAAGTTCAATAGCGAAGGTTTCCCGCTCAACGAGCTTGAACTTCGCGTCTTTCACTCCTTCTTTCTTGCATGAAACCAGAAGAAGTAGAGCGAACACAATTATGGACAGCCGAGGCATACGTGAAGGCTACCCGAACTTAAGCGCTGAGCGGCACACTCCAAATTCGGCGTATTTTACCACGGCAAATAACACCACTAGCCAATGAACTCGTCCAGCTTCTTAAGTAATACCAATAGCTTACAATTGGATCTCCTCATGCAATATACAATGTAGTGGGAAATAGAAAACGACAAGATTGGATATACGAGGAGGTTCAAGCCAATTGCTGGATTGATACTTCTGAGTGGATTCTTGCGCGAGTTTCCCGTGTACTCAACACGCTTCAGTCTGTCCGGCATACAAGCTCCAAAAAAGTCGTTGTTTTCCGTTCAGAGATAAGCACCGCATTTACGGCTCCCGGACAATTCATTTACATCAGCACCCGCCTCTTCGAGCGATGTGCAACGGATGAAATGCTTGCGATGGTCATAGCTCACGAAATGGCGCACCATGATTTGGGGCACCTCGATCTCAGATGGCCGAGAATGCCAAGAGTCAGTTTTCTCGTCGATGTAGTCAGGCGCTCGGTTCACGGTCAAAAGAACGAACTGGCAGCCGACGCTCTCGCAATGGGCATGTGCATCGAAGCAGGCTACGACGCGCATCTGTGTCTGGATGTTTTCCGAGTACTAGAACATATCTCACTAGACTACGGAAACATCGATGCTGTGCTTGCCGGTACCAATTCAAGTAGTGGCAGCCATCCTCCGCTGCGTGAGCGAACCATTGCACTAGAGCGCTACCTGTCCGCCAGAAAGCGATCTCAGTGGAGCTCACTGCCATTTCGCAGCGCGCATTACCGCGACTTTTGCCTTCATTGCAGCGCAGAGTCTCTCGGAAACTGCAAGAGGTGCTCAAGCCCCATTTGCGAGTCGCATCATACCTTCCGTGAGGAATGTCCGGGTTGTACGGCTTCAGCGGAACTACTCTGTCTCGAGTGTAGCCAAAGCGAAAGCTGCATTGACTGTGGATTTTCCCAACTCTGCTGCTGTTGTCCCAACTCCTATGAGCAATATTGCGCTTCTTGTTCTCGCGGATTTTGCACTCCGCACATGTCCGACCCCACGAACACCTGTTCCAACTGTCGACTCAATGCGATACTTGAGCAAGAAAGTACAAAAGAGATCCCCAGGAATATCATCGTAATTTGGGCTGTATGCGCTTCGGTTATCGCCCTCTTCTATTGTGGCGCGTTGCTACCGTAGTACTTCCGAGCTCAGATGCTGTCAGT
>JAESTW010000812.1 GCA_016763395.1 Kofleriaceae bacterium | reverse complement strand
GGGAGGTGGCGGTAAATTGCAAGGTTTGCAGGACGGGAATCGCTGTTGAGGCTGGTTGGCTGACAGCCTTCGGTGGCCGTGGGGCTTGCTCAGGCGAGTAACACCAACGGCATTCGTTGCGACAACAGACTCCTGGCGGCCTCTAGATGGTAATCGTAGCGTGTGCGCTTTTGCGTGGCCCTTCCAATCTAGAAAGATCGATCAGTATGAAATACAAAATTGTGGTGTTGGCGTCGGCGGTATTACTTAGCGGAGCTTGCGGCAAGGACGATACGGCGAGTGAGTCCGGGGCAAAGGTCAGTTCCGAGCCTGAGGCGAAATCGAAGACGCCGAAGAAAGAGAAATCGCTGGGGTTAGGCGGGCTCTTTGGTGGTGAGGCGGTGACCTTGCCGGAAGAAATCGCTAACGTGAAGTTTGGCGAGAGCGAGGGCGAGAATCAAAAAACTCTCGGACAGGACTCAAACTACAAGTCATCGGACACGTTCAAGGGGCTGAGCTATCGGATGCGCAGTACCGCGGACCTTACAACTAGCGTAGATGTGAGCGGCAGCGACAAGCTGGAGGAGGCGGCAACCAAGGCGTGGGGGACTCCTGCCAAGGACAAGGATGGATTTGCCTACTGGTTTAATCCAAAGAACAAATTGCGGGCGCATATGTCCAAATATGGCAAGGGCAAAACCTTGGTTATCGATAGGTATCAGCCGATCGAAGATGTCTTGGGAGATAGTGGGTTTTCCTTTTCCTTTGCTAAGGGCAAAGCACTTCTCGGCGCTAGTATTGAAGATGTGCATGCGGCGTGGGGCGATTCCCTTTGTCGCTACGATGAGCAGGGCCAAAAACTCATCGACGCTTTCAATGAGCATGTCGCCGATTCAATCGCCCGATTTCCGCCAAGTTACGCCAACCAGATCGATCTTTGTTGGGACAGCCCACGTGGCACAGGCTCAGGGATTGGCAACGATAAACTCAGTATCGGATCGAATGGCCGAGTTTCGAATTATCACATGACCATACCGGCGGACGGATCGCCTGAAGTTGTCGCAAGTGCGATTGCGTTCTTGGACAAGAAACTGGGAGAAGGCGCGATCGTCGAGAGCAGTCGCGGACAAGAGCACCACTATTTCAATGCCGAAGAGAAGCTCAAAGTGAAAGCAACCGTGACCAAGGACAATGGCCGTGTTCATGTCATCTACTCCCAATATCTACCACTCGAAGAACTCTTCGGCGGAGATGGCCCTGGACTCGGCGTAGAACCGGCGGGCGTATTCGGTAGTTTTGATGACATTCAAAAAGCAGATCCGGACCACTTTGCTCCTTCGGGGGTGTTGGCTCGCTTGATTTATCCTGGAACAGAGTTTTCCCAGGGGCTCACAGAGATCTCCCTTTCAAAGATGTCCAAGGCGAAGAAGGTCAGTTCTTATAAAGTAGTGCTGCACTACAAAGGCTATCCCAAGCAAGAGGCACGAATCTTGGAAGTGCTCGCCAAAAAGTTTGGTCCGGCTCGAGAGTCCAAGCGCAAAGCGAGCCAGGGCAAGTACATCGACTTTGGGGGCAAAGGGCAACGCAAAGTCGAGGTTTGGCAGGTCAACGAGCAGTTTCAGATTACGCTGGCCAAGTAGCTGCTTGGTCGCTGGATTCCGGCGAAAGAAATGCTGTCGGTGTCCGCGGCTTTGGGCTAGATCAGTAGCCTGAGTGCCGTTTGGACACGGTTGTACGGTGAATCAGCCCACTGACAATGGAGAAAGCCAGGAGGCCCCAAAAGAGTTTACGTTTCCAATCTGCCTGAACTGGGATTCCATAGTCAGTATAACAGTGTCCGATAGAGTCAGTTAACTTCGTGAAGAACCCAGGCTGGTGCTGTGGGGTGTCGTCTTCGAAATCATCGTACTCGACGAGAGAAGTGTCCCGAAAGCTGCTCCAACTGCATCGGGCAGTGGGCCAGATAAGTAGTACCAGCAGTATTAGTGCCGCCCAAAAGGACCATCGGGAATTTCTTCGCCAATCTACTGCATATCGGGAAATCGCCACCGATACAGTATTCCACAGTACGACTAGCTCTCCAAGGGATAGATGCGCTCTGGTGGTGCCGGCGGTCGAAAATTCTGTCCGGCTCTGGCAGTCCAGGGAGCAGGAGAGGAGCCCTTTGGTGCATATTGGGCCAGATACGGTGCTATGCCTGTCCAGATGGGCACATCGCTTAGGTGTCCAGCGTTGCGTCCGGCGCCTCTTGATATCGCCTGTCCAGACTGAGTATACAACGACGCCACTGTCCGCAATTGTCCGTACCCTCTTCAGTCCGGCGTCCGAGAGTACGCGATATTGACGTGTAGGGGGCTCGCCTACATGCTTGCGTTCGGACGATTTGGACGGTTCCCGGACGATTTAGTCCGAAAAAGGGCAAAAAACGACCCGAGATCACTGTCCGAGGTCGAACTTGTCCGGCTCTTCCGTGACTTTTGGGAAAAACTCGGGCATCATGCGTCTATGGGCGGAAAAGCAAAACCATCTTCACCTAACGATACTAAGCAAGCTGCACGCATCGCGCGTGAGTACAAGCGTCACGGAACAATCCGTGCTGCTGCTGAAGCACTTGGTATTCCCAAATCAACCTTCTCAGATCTGTGCAAGCGCTACGGAATCACAACTTCTAGAGCATAAGCTCTTATGTAGAGCGGCAAGTTTCATCGCCGTTTACATCTGTGCGAGCCTAATTGACACGATCCCAGCGAGTGAAAACCGCTACTGGAATCGGGTTGGTGGGCTTAACTCAATAATCAAAATCAACGTAAAATGGCGAGAAGATCTGAATCCCAGATCGTCTTTGCCATTTTTTTTGGCGCTTTTTCCGAGTTCCAGGCCACGAGTATGTTCTCGATATTGCGCTACACTGATGTTGCAATGGCAATATCCAAGCGCAAGTTCCGTATAGTAGGTCCTTTGGTGAGTTCACTCGCTCTCGCAGGGATCGGTGCTTTGTCTCTCGGCAGCCTCGCTAGCTCAGCAGCCTGTGGCCAAGAAGGTACGGTGACGGGAGAAAAGCTAGCCGCAGATTCGGAGATGAAGACAGTTGTTATCAACATCTTTGGCATGACCTGATCCCAGGCTTGACCACCTAGGGCCAGCGAGGCCTTAGTATCCGTGCCGGGTGTATGGAAAGTAACCGTAAATTTCGCGCAGAAAGAAGCGCGTGTGCAATATGATTCTAAGCGTACCGACGTCTACGCTATGGGGACAGCCTTGGCCAAGGTTGGCTATTCGGGGGGACTGAAAGCGGGATCGAACTAAGTTGTAGGTCGAAAGGGCGAGAAAAGAATGTGCATCAGATTGCGGGAATCTGTGATTACTACGACACTTAGGTCACAGCGTACCGATACTTGTGAACGTTTGGATACAGGAAGCGTTTCTCGTACATAGAGCTAATTAGCTGAAACTATAAGGAACGATCGCTCTAGGAGGAATCGGAACAGGCTTTGCTTAGGTAGTACTCGCTTGGCCCCCTAACCCTTGGAGTGAAATATGACCTTTAGCTTTGCCCAACCCACTATGAGTTCTGCCGCCGCTGATGAGAACGCACGAGTCCGCGCTTCCATTGCACAAACGACGCTATTTAACACATTGTCTGCTGAGGCAATTGGTGATCTGGCCCAACGGGCATCGATTCGTCGAGTTCCAGCGAGTGGAACAATTTTAACGCAAGACGAACCTGGCGACTCCATGTTTCTAATTGTGTCCGGTCGGGTCAAGGTCAGTATATTTGGCGAAAACGGCCGAGAAGTAACGCTTTCACTTTTGCGCAATGGCCAGTGTTTTGGCGAGATGTCTCTCTTTGACGGCAAAGAGCGATCTGCAAACTGCATTGCCACCGAACCAACCACGCTCGTGGTCTTGCACCGCAAAGGGCTATTGCAACACATCTCCCACTACCCAGCGACAGCGCTTAATTTGCTCGGTGAAATGGCCGGTCGGCTAAGGCGTGCAGACGAAAGCATCACCCAGCTAGCACTTTGTGACGTTAATGAGCGTCTGGTATTTCGCTTGGTATCCTTGGCCGAAGAAGAGGGGGTAGCGACACCAGAAGGCGTCCTCGTACAGCGGCGTCCCACTCAGCAGGAGCTGGCAAATATGATCGGTTCCTGTAGAGAAACGATTTCTCGGGCCTTTAACCAACTTGCTCGCGAAGGCCTGATTATTCCCCGAGGTCGTTCATTAATTGTAACTGACGCGCTTCTCGCACGTACATCCAAGGTAGCCGCTGCATAGAATTCTACCATTTAAACGACCCGCCCTTATTCCCCCATTTGTGGCAGGTCACCAATGCCGACTTTTGCCCAATACTTTGGTCAGAAGTCGGCATTCTTCTTTTGTGATGCCTTTTGTATTGCGTCCGAATCTCTTTGCAATATCCGCGCTTTGCATTGACAGAGCGTCCGGGTTTGGAGCTTAATCAGGGCGTGCAATGGGGACCGACTATTCGTCCGACCCGCGCGGAAATCAATCTGCTTTCCGTGGTTGAAAACTCACGTCTAGTCGCTTCCTGGGCGGGCTGTGACTTAGTCGCAGTTGTCAAGGCAGATGCGTACGGACACGGCGCCTGCGAGGTCGCCAAAGAGTTGCAAATGGCGCAAACCGTAGTCGGTTTCGCCGTGTCTCTCGTCGAAGAAGGCATCGAGTTGCGAAATGCTGGCATCACCTTACCCATCTTGGTGATGGGGCCCTCAGTGAGCGATGCATACGCCGCTTTGGTTGAGTTCAAACTCACTCCCTTCTTGTCCGACACCCGCCACATTGCGCCACTCGCGGCTGCTGCCAAGACTGCCTCGCAAGTGGTAGGAATTCATCTGAAGTTGGATACTGGCATGGGGCGGCTCGGGATTGTTGTCGATGAGCTTGCTCAGGCCGTGGCGCAGGTAGACGGAAGCGCGAACCTTCACCTGGAGGGAATTGGTTCGCATTTGGCCTGCGCAGACGTAGACGATCCGAGCGATGTTGACTCCAAAACTGTCCGACAATTGCAGGTTTTTCGCGACGCGACGGCCCCCTTCGCTGGGCGAGAGTTGAAGTTTCACATCGCGAACAGCGATGCCATTGCGCGTTTCTCTGCGCCCCCAAGTGAGCTGCCAAAATTTGCTTTCGCCCGTCCGGGAATCGCTCTGTACGGGAATGGTAGTCGGCGCAGTGAACTCGCGCAGTCATTGCGGCTGGTCTCTGAAATCACTCAATTGCGCTTGGTGTCCGAAGGGGAGACTGTGTCCTACGGCGCTCGGTGGGTTGCCCAACGGCCAACAAGAGTCGCCATTGTACCCATAGGCTACGCAGACGGGTTGCCGCGGAGGAGTAGCGGTCAGGCGACGGCGCTTATCGGACAAAAGGCCTGTGAGATCATCGGGACCATCTCTATGGATATGATTGTGGTCGATGTGAGCGATTGCGCTGAGGTTGCTATCGGCGATGAAGTTGTCCTTCTCGGACGGCAAGGACAGGCTCAAATACGAGTCTGGGATGTTGCAAAGCAGGCGGGCATTAGCGAGTACGAGGTTACTTGCGGGATTTCGAAACGTGTTCCCCGTGTCTTCGTTGGGAGCAGCAGTGTTGGGAGCAGCAGTGTTGAGAGCAGCAGTGTTGAGAGCAGCAGTGATGTCTGAGGAAACAAAAAAACCGGCTGAAACTCCGTCCGACGCGCCTCAGCCCAAATCGGGGCAATCGGTCGGGCAAGCGGTCAAGCAGGGGGTGGTGGACGCCTTCGCGCCAGTTATCAGTGCTATCGACACGATAGGCGGTCACATCATCATGGCCGCCCGAGCCTTCTCCTGGCTGCCTCGAAGGCCCTTTCGCGGGCGTTCGTATCTCGAGTCGATGGACTACATTGGCTTTGGCTCTCTCCCAGTTGTGCTCTTGGTCGGACTTTTTACGGGCATGGTCACCGCCCTTCAAAGCGTGCAAGTATTTCGTGAATTTGGCCTTACCCATCTCGCTGGCGGTACCACTGGAGTATCCATCGCGGCAGAGCTTGGTCCAGTCCTCACCTCGCTGATGTTGGCCGGACGGGTAGGTGCGGGAATCGCGACTGAAATTGGCACGATGCGCATTTCAGAACAAATCGACGCCTTGGAGTCTATGGCGGTCAACCCAATTCAGTTCCTCGTATTGCCTCGTATTGTGGCCGGCCTACTGATGACGCCGATTTTGGTTCTGCTCTTTTTCATTATATCGATGGGCGGCGCGTACCTCATTGCAGTGGTCAAACTCGGCGAAGATGCCGGACTATTCATCTACCATTTTGAAGAGATGGTCTCGTTTATCGAGGTGATGAAGGGGCTCATGAAGGGCTGCGTCTTCGGTTTCACCATTACCTTAGTGGGATGCTACTATGGGTTTAATGCGTCAGGGGGCGGCCGAGGAGTGGGGATCGCCACAACCAAGGCAGTGGTTATCAGTTCAGTGTCTGTTCTTGTCCTCGATTACTTCGTGACTGAACTATTGCTCGTTATCTTTCCGGTGGGTTCCTAGGTCATGGCTTTTCACAACGCAGCACCACTGAGCGACGAAGAGCTGCAAAAGCGCGATGACAAATGGCATATTCGTGTCCGAGGCATGGAGAAGAGCTTTGGCGATAACCACGTGTTGCGTGGTGTCAACCTGGACATTGAGCGCGGCAAGGTCAATCTCATCTTAGGCGCTTCAGGCGCGGGCAAGTCGGTGATGGTGAAGCACTTCATGTTGCTTTTGCACGCGGACAAGGGCGGAGCGTGGGTCGATGGAATCAACGTCTTTGGCTTAAAGACCAAAGAGCTCATTCCCTTTCGGCGCAAATTCGGCATGGTATTTCAATTCGCGGCGCTCTTCGACTCGCTTACGGTGGAGGACAATTGCTCCTTCCCACTGCGAGAACATACGAAAAAGCCCAAGAGTGAAATCAAGGATATTGTCGACGACAGACTCGAGGCCCTGGGGCTGGCTGGAACCCAGAAAAAATTCCCTGGTGAACTCTCTGGTGGTATGCGAAAAAGGGTCGGACTGGCCCGTGCTCTCGTGTTGCGACCTGAAATCCTAATCTACGACGAGCCGACCACCGGACTTGACCCGCTCGCCACATACAACGTCGATGAGATGATCATTTCGACCGCGGAGCGATTCAACGTGACTTCCATTGTCATTTCTCACGATATGGCTTCGGTTTTTCGAATCGCCCAACGAGTCAGCATGTTGCGCAATGGCGTCATCATCGAGTCCGGTTTACCAGAAGATATATTTCACAGTGAAGATGCGTACGTCCAAAAATTTGTATCTACTTCTGGCGTTGTTGCCAGTGGATTGCGCGCCAACCAGGAACTCGGACAATGAACACAATCTCCTCAGCAGTTAAGGTCGGGATCTTGTTCCTCGTGATGAGCGCGGGCACATACGGCGTGTTTAAAACCGTCAACAAGACGGCAAGCGGCGACTCAAGCTTTGAAGTGTGGGCGCGCCTCAACGATGCGGGTGGATTGCGCCTCAATTCGCGAATCATGATCGCGGGCCTGCCAGTAGGTGAGCTTGTGGATCTCTCCTTGGAGGGGCGCTATGCCAAGGTTACGATGCGTCTGCGAGATGATGTCGTTCTTTGGAATAACGCAGTTGTGTTTAAGAAGAGTTCTTCTCTTCTGGGGAGCTTTTACCTAGAGATCGACCCGGGAACCCCCGAGAGTATTGACGCTCGAGGAAATCGCAGTTCTGGAAAAAAACTCGTCTCCGGCGAAGAGCTAACCCGTGTGGTCGAAGCCACGTCAGTCGATATGCTTCTCCGGCGTATGGACAATGTCCTGCCCAAAGTCGACGCCGTACTGCTCAGTGTCCGGGATTTGAGCGAGGACGTGCGCGGAGTCGTCAATGGGCCTCTGGCGTCTCTTATGGGACGAATTGACAGTCTCGTCCAAAACGAAGCGGGGACGGTCGGCAGTATTTTGGCCCGAACAGATCGAACCTTGGCTCGAATCGAGTCCATTACACAAGACATTCGCGGCGTGACAAGTGACGCGAACCTCCGAGTGAAAGGGATTCTGGACAACCTCGATCAAGCTTCTCTCGAAGCTAGAGAGTTGCTTACCGTCGCGAAGGCGGAAGTCGAGATGACCGGCGACAAACTTCGAGAACGAATCGATAGCTTCGACGAAGTTCTCGATCCAACCGCATCAGTGATGCGCAAAATCGATGAGGAAGAGGGCACGCTTGGGCGCTTGGTCAACGACTCTACAATCGCGGACAACATCGAAGACATCACCGATGACGCCAAAGGGTTTCTGGGAACTCTCTTTGGAATGCAGACCTATGTCGGTTTGCGCTCCGAATTCAGCGTGCTCTCGGGCTTGGGACGGCACTACGTTTCTATTGAGCTGCGAACCAGACCGGACAAATTCTACTATATCGAGCTAGTGCAGGGCGCTCGTGGGGGCGCTCCTGTGACCGAACTCGAGTACGACAACATTGCTGGAGTTTGGCGCCGCAACATAAAGATCGAAGACACGATTCGCTTTACCTTTCAATTTGCCAAGCGCTACGACTGGCTCACTTTGCGATTTGGACTTAAAGAATCGACCGGCGGCGTCGGCATGGATGGTTCGTGGTTTAACAACCGACTCAAGCTCTCTGCTGACGTCTTTGAGGCGACCTTTGACACTTTTCCACGCCTTAAGCTGGCAGCAGCATACGAATTCTTTGGCGGTCTCTACATCCTCGCTGGCGTTGACGATTTACTCAATGCGGGGCGCACGATCGTGCCAGAGGCGATTGGCGGAGATACACCCGATCTCTTCTCAGAAATCCCAATTGGCCGAGACTATTTCCTCGGTGCCATGCTGCAGTTCAACGATCTCGATTTAACCGCGCTGTTGACTGTCGGCGGAGCGGCCCTAGCTGGCGCATCAAATTAGGAAACGAAACTGTTTATTGCGGTTTTGAGGGTAAATCATGGCTACCTGAGGCAGAAGTGCTTGACACG
>JAESTW010000811.1 GCA_016763395.1 Kofleriaceae bacterium | reverse complement strand
CAGCTTGACCGGCGCGCTCGTCCGATGGGCAGCCAAGGCACAAATGGCAGCGATGGGGCCAGCGCGAAATTGTTTGCCACCAAAGCCTCCACCCAAACGTCCGACACGTACATGAATCTTGTTGTCCGGTACATTTAGCAAGCTAGATACATGGTCAACCACGTTGCTGGGGCTCTGCGTGGATGAATCGATCTCAAAGCCGTTGTCCTTGGGCACAACCAGCGCATTGTGTGGTTCGAGGTAGAAGTGAGCTTGTCCATGTACATCGACTTTACCTGAGACCACGACCTTGCTCTGCGCAAAGCCTGCATCGACGTCGCCTTGTCGCAAGAGGTATCCATCTGGCTTGCCGTGAACGGAGCCTGCCTGAGCAGCATCCTCAGCTCGCAATAGTGGCGGCTGCTTCTCAACGTTGACCACAACCCTTTGCATCAGGGCGCGAGCTGTCGCCTCACTTCTGGCAACAAGCACTGCCACCGGTTGCCCGACGTAGTGCACCTCCTCGCTGGCGAGAACTTCCTCGTCTTGTACACGAAAACCGAAGAGGTTCTGTCCGGGAATATCGTCAGCGGTGTAGCAACCGACAAACTCTGAGGACTGCGATGCCTCGGAAAAATCGATTGATTTGAGTCGCCCTCGTGCCACAGGAGATGTGATGAGCACCGCATGTAGGCAATTGGGAACTTCCTGATCTGCGCTGTACTTTGCGGCCCCGGTGGTTTGTAAGGGCGCGGTGATCTGAGGCACCGATCGCCCCAGCAAGCCAGACTCCGAGTGTCCGAGGGTGAGATAGGAGCGGTGAGCAACCTGTGGGTAGCGCGAACGAAGCTGCTCGTCGCGTGGCTCGGTCTCGCCGTAAAACTCGGCGCGATAGCGGGCGTAGTAGCGCAACAAGATGCCTTGTGCCAAACGTAGTTGATAGTCCTGCAGTGACTTGGGTAAGGGGTTTGAGAGCACTGCCTGCAGTTCCTCTTTGAGACACAAGAGGGCACGGGTCAGCAAGGCAGCATCCCATGGCTTACCGGACAGCAGCGCCTCGGTCTTGACTGCGCGCCAGCCTGGGCTGCCGGTTCCATCGAAACACAAGACAGGATAGCTCACGACACGCGAGTGCGGATCAAAGCGGGCAGTGATTCCAGCGCTCACGAATGTAATCGAATCCATTCGGCGGCGAGCGTATTTGAAACTGGCCACACGCTCGTCAGGCTGTGAATACGGTACCGTGATCGAAACCAGCACTTGCTTTTGGTGAGGATTGAAAATCAGCTTGCCCGTTTCATCATAGCGCTCACTCAACCTGATAGCCTCGGTACCATTGGGGCTCCAGAAGTTTAGTGTCGCTCGAGTGGCCACCCACACTGGGATTAGATCGGAGTAGTGGCTGAAGTTGATGACACCACCACCAATGGTCGCCACGTTGCGGACCTGGTTGTTGGCGAAGAAGCGACATTGATTGTGCAGCGCCTTCATACCCGTGCTTTGATCATCGGACAAGGTGGGAATGCGCTCCTCGAGTTCCGCCACTAGATCTTGAATCGAGATGCCAGCGCCGATCTCCACGCAATCATTCTTCCACTTGACTGTGTGCAGCTCACGGACTTTGTTCAGTGAGATTTTGTTGCTGGGTTTGCGCAGTGTGTAGATATCTGTACAGCCAACATCGGTGTTGCCGCTGACCATCTTGGCAAAGGTGTCCGGATCGGCCCATGAATAAGTGTTGAGACCGTCTTCGCGTTCTCCACTGGGCATCCGGTCCTCGAGGGAGGTGGGCTGAAACCAGGTAGTGCGAGTACCCTTAAAGGTCATCGCCCGCGGGCTCTTCTTGTACCCGTCCGGGAAAAGCGCATCAAGTCGAACGCGATCGTTCCAACGCTTGCGCCAATCACTTGCTCTCTCGCTTCGTTCGCCATCGCCATCGCCGTGGTCGGAACAAAAGACTGCGGCAGCGTCGAGAATCGGACGGTAGCCTGTGCAACGGCACAAATTGCCATCGAAGAGCCGCTCGAGTTCGCTCATCTCTAGGGGACGATCTTCGAGGCGCGCGACCAGCGCCATGATGAAGCCAGGAGTGCAGAACCCACACTGACTAGCACCTAAGTGATGAAAGGCATCAGACACTGGATGCACGCCCTGTGCTGTGGCTGCCAGTCCCTCGATGGTCGTAACCAAACTCTCTTGCAAGAGTGGTAGCGGTATCAAACAGGCTGTACAAGAGAAGTGGCGTACCCGTTTTTGTTCATCATCCCAGCGACTGATGATAACTGTGCATGCGCCACAGCCACCCTCACCGCATACCTGCTTGGCTCCGGTGTACCCCTCTGATCGAAGGAACTGTAGCAGGCTCTCTTCGATGCGTTCAGAGCCGGCTAGTATTTTGAAAGAACGCTGATTTACTGTGAATACGAGTGGGTCCATTGCAGTGCAAGGATACGCTTCGTAGTTGTCGCAAGTCGCCAACAAGAGTTTCGAATCGGCGCGCAATTTTGTCGCAGTTTCAACCGGGATATATGGGATAAATTATCCTCGACCTACCACCTCTTTTGTCTAGGCCAGTTTGTCAACAATGGCGATGTACTGCTGAACAGCAGACTCTTTGGAGCTACCTTTGTTGGCAGCCCAAGCGTCAAACTTTGCTCGGTCACGGATCTTGGTCATCCCCGGACGCTTGCCCGTGTTGTCCCCTTGACTCACTTGTTTAAAGAGGCCGTAGAGCTTCAGTTGGTCGCCGGGACTTGGGGCAGAGGAGGCAGAGTTCATCTTAGTGACTGCCGCTTGAAAATCGTCGTCAATACTCATGCAATCGAGTCTAACTCGGGCTGCCCGATGATATCAATACGGGTTCGATATCAATGCGAGCCCAATATCAATACGGCTAGTCTTTGCTAGGCTCGTCGGAACCAACTCTTTCGTTGGCTAAGAATAGCTAGTAGGAGCAATAGTGCCCAAAAGGAAGCACCGCTGCCGCTGGATTGGCAACCACAACCACTTGTGTCCTCTGTCTGCCAGCATAGGCCGCCTTCTCCTACCGCGAGGCACTCAGTGCCATTGGTGCATTGGTCCGCCCCAGGAGTGCATGCTGCAGTACACTGGGAGCTATCGCCATCTTGGGCACATAGGCCACCTTGGCAGGTTGCTCCATCGGTACAGGTATCTCCTACTTGACCGAAGGGCAGGCATTGCTCACCATCGCAGTATTCATTGCTTTCACACTGGCAGGCACTGGAGATCACAATTGATCGTTCGACCTCATCACTTCGTCCATACTGATCTGTAATGATAACTTTGAGCAGGTGTGGGCCGTCGGCAATGTCATCCGGCCCTGTCGAATCGATAGTAGTTCCCGCAAAACGTAACTTGAGAACATCGTCGATGTAGATCTCTGTTGCCTCTCCGCCATTGGTACCGGACGAGGAACCTACAATAGCGAAACCGGGTCCGAGGAGCGCGTTGTTCGCTGGCTGTTGTAAACTCAGGACAGGGAAGCTGTTGTTGTTGGGCCCGAAGAATCCGAGCAGTGTTTGATACGAGTTTTGAGTGTTTCCGCCACAAGTACAGGCCTCCACCCGCCACGCACCATTTTGCGCAACGCCAGCGCAAGAAAGAGCGGTGTCTTGAAATGCCTTATCACCGCAGCCATTGAGGTATGTCATTGGATCGGCGCATTCGTATAGGTGGTTGAGAGTCCAAGTGTGGCCAGCCTCATGAGCGATGGTTTCTGCAAGCTGGCGTTCGTTGAAGTGTTCTTCCGCAAAAGCATAGCCTATGGCATTGGCTATAAGTCCACAGCCAAAGGGAGCCACACCTAAAACGGACGGTCCGAGAAAGGACTGACCGCAGGCGATGATCTCTGTATGCGGAGTAGCCCCTGGGTCTTGGTCGGTGATCTCGATCCCGAAGGGAGTAAGAATACTTCGCACTTCGCTCATCAGTAGGGACCACGAAGCGTCGCTGCCTGGGTATGCGGGGAATGTCGTTGTACGTGAAATGATCGTTGAACTGTTTGTCCGGGAATCTTCAAAACCAGCGCTGGAAATTGTCTCTCCGCCTTCGCAGCGGTTTACGTAGAGGAGATAGTACCCAGTGGCCTGAGCTTCTTCTGGTGAGAGTATCTCTGCTTGATCGTCGTTTAACTGGACGACTACATCTCGGTGTTCTGGATGGTATTCACCTGGCAAGCTACTGTGGTTCGGCGCTGCCTCTAAGGCGCCTGCGAAGGACGCTAGAATCGTGAATACTACTAAGAACGATTGCTTCATGGCCGCATTCTAGCGTTTTGGGCAGGGGCTTACCAATCATTTATTGGATCGGATTCAGAATAGATCAGTTATTTGTCCCTGCTACCTCAGCGTCTCACAGCGGCAAAATGACGCACTAGAGGCGTTCCGACTCAGTGGCAGAGTGACTCATACACATTAGAGTTCGAGTCCGGTAGTACAGTACGATGAAACTGCCTATTAGAGTTATTCTTGTGGGAGGCGCTCTGGGCGCAACTCTTGCCAACTCACATTCTGCAGAAGCGAGCTGTGGGCTTGAGTACTGTACACTTCCAAGGAGCGAAGCAACGAAAGATCCGAAACCATCTACAATTCGCATGCAGACTCGAATTCGGCATGTTGAGTTTTCTCTTCCAGAAGGGCAAGGCTCATATCAAGAGAGCATAATTAGCGTGGCCGTCCAACCGTTTGCCAAATGGCGCATCGGTGGATGGATCGCTCCTGTCCGGCTTTCCACTGGCGGTGAAACAACGCTCGGGGTTACCAACCCGGTGGCCTTTGTCGAACGGGAATATTCGATACGAAACAACCTCAAGATGGTTGTTGCTATGCAGCTAGAGGTGCCATTGGGCAGCAGCGCAGAAGGAATTGCATCTGCTCATACTGAGATATTGCCCTATCTGGGCGTGAGCTATCGTATGGAGCGGTTGACTCTTCAGCTCAATCTCGGACTCGCGATGGCCTTGGGAGAATCCGATAGTCACGGTCACGATCATGCTGCGGACTCAGATCATGAAACACCGCTCTTGGTGAACCCTCACGAAGACAAAGAGGCACTGAGCCGGGCCGCTGTACTGGTTTCCTTT
>JAESTW010000810.1 GCA_016763395.1 Kofleriaceae bacterium | reverse complement strand
TGGACTCTACGGACTCTTGCGTCCCCTCGATTTGATGCAAGCCTACAGGTTGGAGATGGGTACGAGTTTTACCAATGAGCGAGGACGTAATCTGTACGAATTTTGGGGTTCTAAAATCAGCAAGTCCCTGAACAAGCAGCTCAAAAAGCTTGGCAGCACGACTCTCCTGAACCTAGCGTCCAATGAATACTTCAAATCCGTAGACATCAAGAGTCTTGACGCCCAAATTGTTACTCCCGTGTTTAAAGACTGGAAGAACGACAAATACAAAGTTATCAGTTTCTTTGCCAAGAAGGCACGTGGGCGAATGGCCAGCTATATCATCAAAAATGGCCTGACTGCGCCCGAGCAAATCTTGGACTTTGACTGCGATGGCTATTCCTACTCCGAAAGTATGTCGTTAGGCACTGAGTTGGTGTTTACCCGACGAGTTGAGTAGATGTATGTTGCCCTGTGTCTGATGGATTCGCTTCTCTCTCTCTTTCTGCCAACCTACTCGAAGTAGTTAACGAGCTCGGCTACGTCACGCCAACTCGGATTCAAGTGGAGAGCATTCCTGTGCTCTTGGCCGGCAACGATCTGGTCGGGCAATCGAAAACCGGCAGTGGAAAAACAGCCGCCTTCGCCCTGCCAATCCTTCATCAGCTCGATATAGACAATCGCTCACTACAGGCACTAATAATTTGTCCGACGCGTGAACTCAGCGCCCAAGTGGCCCGAGAGATCCGTATACTCGGACGAAAACATCCGGGGCTGCGAGTATCGGAACTGTGCGGTGGTCAGCCGGTAAAACCGCAAGTGAGTGCGCTCGAGCGAGGGGTTCACATTGTTGTGGGCACTCCGGGCAGACTGCTCGATCATGTTTCGCGAGACACCATCCATACTGACGCTATCCGGACAGTCGTTCTAGATGAAGCGGACAGAATGTTGGACATGGGATTCGGCGCAGATGTAGAAAAACTACTGCGCGCGGTGCCCAAGTCTCGACAAACGGTATTGTTCTCAGCGACCTTTCCACCCGGGATTGAGGCTATCAGTAAACGCTACCAGCGAGATGCGATCCGAATTACGATTGCTGAAGAGGAGAGCGAAGGCGAGGGAATTTCTCAACTTAAACTGCAAGCGGAGGGGAATGACAAAGTACTTGCGCTCTTTTCAGTATTGCATAAGTACCCACACAACTCGGCAATCGTCTTTTGCAACTTCAAAAAGACGGTTGTGGAGCTCTTGCGTGAACTCAATAGAGCCGGCGTGAGTGCAGACAGGCTGGATGGTGATCTAGACCAATATCATCGAGACCAAGTCCTAGCTCGATTTCGCAACCACAGCGTCAACGTTTTGATTGCAACCGACGTCGCCGGACGGGGGCTTGATGTCGAAGAGCTCGACCTGGTTATCAACTACGAATTCCCTCAACAGCCGGAGACCTACTTGCACCGAATCGGACGTACCGGACGAGCCGGACGCCAGGGGCTGGCGATTTCCTTTGTCTCGAAAAGAGACAACTCCAGACTCGAGTCAATCGAGGAGCTTACTGGTGTACCGATTAAAACGCTGCCTTGGGCTCAGTCTGATTATCCAGACTTTGACAAACTCGCCAAAGCAATTGCGTGCGAGGCCCCTATGGTAACGATACTTATCTCCGGTGGCCGAAAGGACAAAGTACGCGCAGGGGATATACTTGGGGCACTTACTGGCGATGCCGGACAACTCAAGGGCGCCGATATCGGTAAAATCGAAATACGTGACCGGCTCTCGTATGTTGCAGTGACAAGGTCGAAAGGCAAGCGGGCAGCGGAGAGCCTGAATGCTGGACGCATCAAAGGCAAAAGGTTTCGCGCCTCTCTCGTTTCCTAATCTTTGTGTGCCTGGCCCGTGTGCCTGGCCCGTACAATGGTGTTCGCTGAAAATTTAGCACCGGGCATCAAGGGCGATAGGCCGGGCGTTTACCTCGACTTCATCGGCCCAATGTATTCGCTCGCGATAACGACGTTGTCGATGTAAACAGAAATCTCCTGGTCTGGCGTGGCAGTGCCCCCGTGATAAAAGTTCATCCAGATTTGCTCCACTTTGAGTGTGTCCACATCTCGAAATCGCCAGTCGCTTCGCTCGTACGCTAAGCGACCATCGACCCAGCCGCGGATTACCCCGTCATTCATCCCAGGCGTGTTGAGCTTGACCTGGGTTTCGACAGAATACCACCGCCCCTTTTCTAGAATTCCAGCACAGCCTTGTTGCCAACTGTCGATGTCACCATAGTCTCCGGCCATATCAGCGTGATAGACGTAGTTACCAATCGGGACGGAGTTGCCTAGTGGATTGCCTGCCGGGACCGTTTGTCCGTAGCTACCACGAGCCGACCAGCCGTCCGTACCGTCAACCTTGCGACCTCCCCAACCAGCTCGTCCGTAGGTTCCAGAAACGCCCGGGAGTTTGCCACCAAAGGTCGGTTGCCAGTTGTCACCAAAGCGCAGGTAATATCGGAAGAAGGCTTCGTCCGGTTCTGCCCCTGTTTTGTCTTGGTACTTGTAGATCAGACTGCCGCCGTAGTTGTCACCGGCGGGAAAGCGATCGCGCATGGCTTGCCCTAAATGTGGAACGAAACCATTTTCTTCACTCGCTCCCACTCGCTGAAAGTGCTCGTTTTCTTCGCCACTACTCCATGCCTCTGACCAATTTCCGCTCTCAAAATCCGATGAGAGTAATACCGATGTGTGTTGCTCTATGTTTTCATCATCTGGGAACGCAGCGGCAATGCCCCAGGTCGGGCCACTATCGGCTCGCTCTAAACCGTGTGTGAGGCGATACACTCCAACCTCATTATCGCCACCGCCAAAATCTTGGAGTTTATAGAGCCGCAGAGTCGCCTTGGTAATATTCTCACCAGAAAACGAGCTTAAATCGAAACTCAGTATGACGTTGTCGCCCGTACCGGTAACACGCATCGTGTCCGAGTCTCCATAGCCCTGAAAGGTACTCAGCTTCATTCCCACATCTCGAAGCGCGGGAATGCTTTGAGTCCCTGAAGCAGTCTCAACGACTAGCTCGGGTCGAAATCCCTGTTCGGCGTGTTCGCGACTGGCAAACTCATAGGTTCCGCCTGGTGTTCGGACAAGCAAGCCTTTATTCGGCCAGGTTGCGTCGTGCCAGCCCTGCACTAAGCTACTAATATCCCAACTTTGCCACTGTGGCGTATTGTCGTCGCTTATTGTCGTGAGAGCATAAGCGGCTACGCCTTGTTCATCCCCGTTAACGTCCGCCCAATCACCACCAAGATTGCGCCACGCTAGGTTGGCAGCTCGGTTGTAAAAATCTCTGGTGGCACCATCATCATCTTCTTGGCTTCCCTCCGCCCAGTCGCCACAAGCCAAAGGTTCCTGTGGCCACCCCGGCTCAACAGGACTGGCCGCGTCCGAGTCGCCCGTCATGCCGTTGTTCGCGTCAATAGCATCACCTTGGCTGGCATCACTCCCACAGGCGCTCAGAAAAAAATGCCAGCAAATAAGTAGGTAGTCGATAGTTTCATATTCGTGTCTTTGCGGCTGTACGAGCTTCGTCTGATAATAACTTGAAGTATTAGGCCACTCCAACAATTTCAGCAGAACCGCCGGGTATGAAAAAGTCATCGATTCCCAGAATCTTTAGCGCCGTGTGAACAATGTCTGCGGAACGTGGAGCGCGGTTGGCTGCGTCCCCACCTTCTTCAATTACGTCGACAGCCGCTCCTCGCGGTCCGGTCGTATTTGCCGCCATTCCACTGAAGTCGTAGCCACCGATCATGCGATTGCCAGTGATTCCGCCACCGGCAAAGACAGTACTTGTAATGGGCCAGTGATCGCAGGTTCCACTATTGGGCCATGTCCGAGAAAATTCGCTAAAGACCATTACTAAGGTATCGTCGAGAAGAGTGCCATTGCCGTTGGGCGCAGGAGTCGCTTTCATCTCGCCCAGAAACCGGCCGACAACCTCCATCACAGCGCGTTGCTCTGGTAAAAGAGAGCGCAGCCCGGCCGAGTGAGCATCAAAGTGATAGCTAGAGGTTCCAGGTATGTTGAGACTTATCGACGTAGCGAGGTCGGACTTCATCATCTTGAGAGCCAAGTCAAAACTCTCCCCCCAAGCGCCACCAGAGTCGCTGCTAACGCCTCCACCGATGTCAACGCCCCAGTGGCTCCACGAACTGGGAAGGTAGAAGGGCTTGTCCGTGTACTCGACTCCAACAGCTGACTCCAGCATTCCCACCACATCCTGCGCAAGTACTCGACTCACTCCTTGGTATGAATCATAAATACTCTGATAGAAAGCGTCGGTGCCACTATTGCTAAGACCGGACAAGCGGCGCAGTCTTTGTTGAATCGTCCGTTCTAGAGTGTTTTGTGCCAGTTCTCCCTTGTCGGCGCCCAGAAAGTCCTTTGAAGAGCTCACACTTCGGTCGCGGAGCCCCTTCCACGCGATGTCTTCCCGGACACTGAGCAACTCAGCAATACTTTCAATGTTCCCCAATTGCGACATTGCTGCTGTCGCGGGAAGAGACAAAGTCGGTCCAGCGGGCCCCCTGCCGAGTGCCACTGCTGGCAACGCCCGAGTATCCTTGTGGGCTTCGTAGAGCGCATTTGCCACCACGGAGTGAATGACCGGCGCCCTATAGACGGCACCTGGTGCCCCGCAAAAGGCACTTATTCGGGCACTTTCGTGGGCAGCAGTTCCCATATCCACACCGTGCACAACACACGCGTCTTCCCACAATGAGTGCTCATGCCAGGAACGCCCATTGGGCGTGCTTGAATCTGTCCGGGGATCGGCCAGACCCGCTGCGAATGCTTCGGCATCGAATTCGATAGGTCCTCGAATTTTTGCAAACCCACCACCGCCGCCATCACTGCCATCGAAGTTTCGAACCTGATCGGCAGAAAAGTAGATCGGTTCGCTCGATGCCGATTCGCGCTCGGGCACAAAGGTACCGATATCTTCCGGTGACATCGGACAAAAGAACATACCGGGCATCCATCCGCCGGGAAGGTAAATCGTGACTAGACGCGTGGGGCAGCCGGTTCCCGCTGCAAATGCCGATTTGGAAAAGATGCTGCCTCCGAGAGCGCCCAATAGTCCCAATTGCGATGCGCCCAAGGAAGCCTTAAGAAGTTGTCGTCGAGTTATGCTCATGTGTTTCGTTTCCTTGCTACGGCTGCGGTTTCAGAACTGATTCGACTCATAGAGATAGCCACCGCGGATCCCGGACAATAGCGGAGCAGACTGCCGTCCAAGCATCTTCGGTACTGCTCTCCGTTTCGTAGTGCTGGAACAAACCCAACAACTCCGATTTGTCTTGCTCTTTTGCCAACATACCCAACATACGCAAATATAGGTATTCGATGTTGCTCTCGATCTTTGATAGGCCGGCTGGGTCGCTGCTTACATCGGCCAGTGTCGCCTCGGACAACACTCCATCTCCTCTGGTTATTCCGAGTCGGCAGTAGGTTTGAGACAACACCACCAGCGATTGTACAAAGGCCGGATTGATCTCGGTATTGCCTCGCCGCCCCTCCAAGTAGCTATGCCCGCCAAGCCGGATATAGCGTTCGATAGACTTGGGAATCTCTCCATACCCTGGGTTTCTCATCGGCGATCGGTCTGGGTCCAGTACCGCGAACCGCCCACTCGTTGCTCCACTGTGCTCCTCATTGAAGAAGACATCCTCGCTCAAGCCTACTTGTGTTTTGAGACTGCGAAGAAGCTGGTCACCGCTCTTACGTGCGACAGTGGGGAGACTTCTGTCACTCTCGACTGGCAGACTAGGTTGTTCATCCAAGTTGCGAATCAGCTCCTCTATTTCATCGACGCTTATTGCGGTCTTGCCGTCGGCAGCCAAGGTTGCAAAGTTATCGCCAGTTAAGGGCATTTGGGAAAACTGTCCGGTGGCTTCACCACGAAGAATCTTTACAAACTCACTCTCTTCTGGAGCGCCTGGCACCACCCAAGACGGATCTTGGAGAATGAGGACCTGAAATGCTGTGGCGCTGGCGAATATCGGGAAGTTTGTATTCTCACCGTGACACCCACCGCAAGTTGGCCTCAGCCCATCATATATTTTCTTAGCCGTCGCATCGTCTCCCGTTGGAGTGTCCTTCGCTGTCTCACAGCCTGAGGACACCACAAGCAAGCTGGCGACAAGTGAAATGGAAAGGTTGCGTACAGCCGTCATTATATTCCCCATTGAAACGAATCGAGAGTCATCAGGTGCTTAATAAATGGCCGAACCTGCCTACCACCCTCAACAAAGCGTTCTGTTAAATCTTCCACCAGACCCTTCTCACTCACAGGATCCAATTCGCGACCGACGAACTGTTTGTGAATCTTTTGTACTGCGCAGCGATCAAACTCACCTGAGTCGACCAGCATTTTCGCGAAACCAAGAGGACCAATCGTGCCATCTGATTGTTCACCAAAAAGCTGCTGTCCGGGTTGCAAGAAATCCATAAACCGTGTTTGCGGATTCGCCTCTAGCTCAGATTCGGACACAGGTGTAAGCAGCGTATCGTGCACAAAAGCAGCGCCCCACCGGACAACGGGTTGACAGTACGAGCAATTGGCTAACATATCTTCATAAATCCAAGGCCCAGCCCCGGCTACCGCTAGTCCCCCAAACTCCCAATCCAGACGTTTGAAGTGGATTGCTATGGGATCAATCAATACATGGCAATGCTGACAAACGCCTTCGGTGCCGGGGTCGCGAACATAGGTATTGAACTCTGCGTCAGGACTCGGGGGAACAAATTCGCGGCATGCGAATATCTCTGCTGCTCGGGCTGCCCGGACACGCTCCCGAGCGAATGCGGAGAGAAAGGCCATCGAAGTAAGTACACCAGCTGAGGGCACACCTTCTAGCGCCTCTGTGTTGACGCGATCGTCGTATTTGTAGTCGCGACTTGCCAGGAAATTCGGGTTTAGTGCCGAGATTCGTTCTTCTCTCCATGACAACGCGTCTCCTATACCTCTCCACCAGTCCGAGTCGTCCATGTAGGCCATTGCGCTGTTGTTGCGCGCTGCCATCATGTACATGTGTTGAAGCTCCGTCGTAACCACTGTGTAGTCGCCAAGAACAAGATCGGAGAATGGCCGGTCCTTGGTAACGATATGAGCAAAAAGGCGTGCTGGTTCCTCCCAGGCTTGGCGTCGCTGGCTATTGGGATCGCTGTTTTTTAACTCTTCACCCGTACTCTCGTCGGCTTTGCAATACAATAAGTTTGGCCCACAAGAACAACCAGGATCATTGCCGTCATCGTTGTAGTGAGCCAGATAGGCCGTAAACGAGCCTTGGGCGCAGTCTTTGCCATTGTAGCTACGCACTCCGGTCCCCGAGCGACCTATCACTTGCACATTGCTTCCTGGAGCCCACCACGGTTCCACGGTGTTGATTACAGCATTGGCGTCATCGCAAAGTGCGCTGGGATCGCCATAGCGTAGAAAATTGTTGAACACACCAAGCGCGCCAGTGTGGAGAGTTCCATCGGCACAGGCAGTCAAACGCATGTATTGTCCGCCGGCCCATTGCGTACCACCGATACCACTTGAGTACTTGCTGATATTCATATAGTCGCGAGCGAACTGAATCATCTCATCGTAAAAACGAGGGTCGTCCAACAAGGAATCTAACGTGTCACTTACGAATTGGTATTGTTCTGATTCAGTACCCTTGTCCAGCACCTCCTGGTACTCCTCCGCCATAGGTTCCGTACCTACCAGTCTCAGGTATCCACGGCGCAACAAACGAGTTGGGCTAAGTCGGGGCGGCTCTGGGAGATCACCGACAGTTGAACCAGCGTCATCATCGGTGGAAACAGTAGCTGCCTCGTCACCTCCACATGCAGCTATCACCATGGTGAGAAGTAGAGTTATGACGCTTCTGTTGAGTCCGGGCGCGACGCGAGATCCAATAATAAACACGAATCGAATTGGTTGCAATACCGGAGCCATTTCGGACGCCCAAAACACGGGCTTTGGGCTACGCGGACGGTTCAAAACGGGTGCCACAGGCCGCACCTGGGTGTTCCAGCTGACATGGGAGAGCAGGCTACCTTCGCCCTCATGTAGGAAAAACGGCTCGTCAGAGAAATCTGTGGAGCACATTGTCCGGGTGCACCATCGGTCAAGGTACTTGCCTGCCCAAGCAGGAGACACATACTCCCAAAACGACCGAAAGCTCTCTTTGAGCGTAACAGAACTCAAATCTAGATGGGCAAGCCCCCATTCTACTGCAACCGATACCGCCGCAAACACTTTGTCCCAACTTGTTTGAAACGCCTCCGCTGTCTCTTTCCAACTCAGTCGTTTTGCCCATCGTGCGAGATAGCAGAAATAGGTGGTGGTAAGCGTTTGTTTGCCATTGCCCCAAGGGACAAGTTCAACGATAACACCGCAGCCCGGACAGTTGACGCGTCGCATGGCATACAAGAAAAACACGGCGATGCCCCAGAGCGACACGAGGCGTTGAACGTATATCCGGACAACGGTGTGCCAAGCAAAGGCGTCTGGTGACGCGGGAATGCTCTTCGCGAAGTTCTTGACGAAGGAACTCGGACGCATCAATGCCCAGTCGAAACTCCGCCGGACAAGCCCTGCCGAGCCAGAGGAATGCACGCAGCGCAGAGCGTTCCCGCGCAGCCAAGGCGCCCACTCGCGCTTGCGCCAAGTACCTATACGCCCACCGACCTCACACTCACTCCTGGAAACCCAACTCGGACCCAGCCAGGCATCCATGCCCAAACTCAACCCGACAAAGTACTTGTTTGGCCACCGCAACCCGTCCCGGGTACTGTGACCCGAAACTCACCAACCTAGCTCGCGAAAACGCCCAAACCCAAGAATATCTCGCACACAAATCCCTCAGAAGAGCCGAAAGAAAGTCCACTGCGATAGCCAGATATAAGCCTAGTCGAGCACTGCCCGGACACGGGACAGCAGCCGCTCCGTATCGAAGGGTTTGGCGATGAAGGCAACGTCGCCCGTCCGCTCAGTATGAATCGACTTCGCATCAACCGCATAGCCAGACATTAGGAGAATACGAGCGGTGCTCTGCTGCTTGAATAACTGTGCAAGTTCATCGCCCTGCATCAGCGGAAGTCCGATATCGGTAAGTAAAAGGTCGAAAGAATCTCCTTTGGCGAGTATCAGCGCTTCCTCGCTCGTAGACGCACTTGTGACACTGTACCCAGCTCGTAACAATACACGCTCAATAGCAGTACGTACTCGATTGTCATCTTCAACAAGAAGAACACCTTGCCCAGAGTTTTCTACCGGAACAACATCCCCCTCCGCGGACTCGGCAAGCTCCTTGTTTCCGACCGACGCCGGAAACGCGATACTAAACAGCGTTCCCTTGCCAACAACCGAGTCTACTACGATCTCGCCATCGTAGTTATTGACAATACTCAGTACAGTCGCCAACCCCAAGCCTGTGCCTCGTTCTGGGCCTTTAGTTGTGAAAAAGGGCTCGAAGATATCCTCTAGTACCTCTGGTGGAATCCCCGAGCCTGTATCTTGTACACAGATAACAACCGTTGGCTCGCCCAAGGCGTCAACACACTTGGCAACGCTCACCTTAACGTTGCCACCTGAGGGCATTGCGTCACGAGCGTTGAGAATTAGATTGGTCATCAGCTGTTCTAGTTGTCCGCGATCCATACAGACCAAAGGCAAATCACCAGCAACCGACACTGACAGACTGACCTTTTCCTCAATGGTTCGACGCAGTAGCTGCACGATGGACTCGACGACTTTGCCAACATCAATGTTCTCAACGCACACCAATTGTCTGCGACTAAAGCCCAAAAGCTGTCTCGTGAGCTGCATCGCGCTCCTGATCGCGGTGTCCAATTCATCCGCTGCCTCTTTTACGTCGGTTAACGTAACGACCGCCGGATCCTCGAAGTACAGTTCAAACTCACTACTCACTCCCATAAAAACCATCAACAGGTTGTTGAAGTCGTGCGCAATACCAGCGGACAGTTGTCCGAGAACGTCCATTTTCTCCGATTTGCGCTGCCTTTTAGAAGCAAGCCGTCGTTCTTCTTCTTCTAGTACTCGATCAGACACATCCCGGACAATCTCAATTCTCGCCTCTTCCCCGGACATCCGTGTTTCACTTCGAGAGACTTCGACAGAGAACTCTGCGCCATTGCGGTGGCGATGTATGGTTCTGCCATTGAGGTCTGGGGTATCGTGTACTACAAGCGACGCCGCAGACAATCCGACAAGTTCGGAGTCTTCATAACCGTAGAGCAACTCTGCCGCGCGATTTGCGGCGACAATTTGTCCGCTCGATTCATTGACGACCACAATGGCGTCGGCTGATGCATCAAATATTGCGCGATGGCGGTCTTCGCTTTCTTTGAGTTTGAGATGCAGAGCACGTTGTTGCCGGGTCAGCCTGGTTTTCTCGATTCCATTGCGAACTTTTAGTAGTAGCTCATCTGTTTCGAAAGGCTTAGGCAGGTAGTCAAACGCCCCTGTCTCAACCGCTTCAATAGCCGATTTCAAGGATGGATACCCAGTGATGATCAGAAACTCGAGGTCTGGTGCACGCTTCTTCAACTCGCGAATCACGTCTAGTCCGGATCCATCGGGTAAGTTCTTGTCGACAAGAACAATGTCGATTTCATCCAACCCTTCAAACTCCAGAGCCTCACGCACCGACATCACGCTATGCAGGGAAGCCTCCAAGATTGCCTCGATCGCGATATGTATGACGGACTCATCGTCGACTACCAAGACTCTGGCGTCTGACATATCTATACCTTCCTGGGCAGGCTGTTTAGAACTATCGGTCATTCTTCTCTAACTAGTTGGCGAGTTGGCTACTGCGAATTTTACCAGTGCGTCCTTCCTAATTGTCTCACAATACTGAAATGAACACTTGAGAATCATCGGCAATCTGGCGATATAATACATTGTCTTTCTATGTCCTTTTATCCCACAATACACCGAGTATTCCCCCTGTACACAGGGATATGGATAGTGCTCGTGGCGGCATGCAGCGATGCAACGAACCCACCGCCACAGTTGACAGAACTTGTTCCGAACAAGGTTTCGACGCAGTCTCCCACTCGAGTCATCGTCACCGGAGAGCACCTCTATAGCGAGGTTCGGCGCTTTGCATTCGATACTCCCGCGCCACCTGTAGTGAATACAGTCTTTTGGGCGGAAATTTCTGGCAATGAGCTACCTTCTGACACTGTCCGCTCCATTGATTCTAGACGACTAGAGCTTACAATTCCCCAGGGGCTGAGCGTTGGCAACTACGACCTAACTGTGACGATCCCGGACGGGCGCTCGGCCACACTAGTGAATGCCTTCTCCGTTGATTCTTGTACGGACGACTGTCCGAACCCCATGTGTGGTGATGGAAGTTGTTCTGCTACGGAGGACCCTTGCACCTGCCCTGTAGACTGTAGTGGCGTGTGTGAGGGCATATGTGGCGATGGGATATGCGGCGATAGCGAGGACGAGAACAATTGCCCCGAGGACTGCCAAACATGCTCGACCGGATGTGACTTGGGCGTTTGTACGGAGAGCTGTGGCCCTGGCTGCTCACTCGAATGTCTCGGCACATGTGAATGCCGTGTTGACTGTACCTCCACCGGTGGCAATTGTAGAGCAAGCTGCCACGACAACACCGCTTGCCACTTTGACTGTTCAAACTCCTCAGCCTGTTTGCCAACCTGCGACGGCAACTCCTCCTGCGATATCAATTGTGTTGATGGCAAGGACTGCAAAATCGATTGCATCGGCAACGCCAATTGCCTGGTCAACTGCAATGGAGCATTGGCCTGTCGTTTTAACGAATGCACCGGACAAGAACGTACCTGTTCTAACAGAATCATTGTCTGTAACAGGGATTGCCCCTAAGGGGCTTCAATTCGGCCTAGGCTCACGTTGGCTACCATGTAACATCACCATCAACTTTGGGCGCCTTTGAATCAACCAGTATTTTTCTCAGTGCCTTGGTTCCTTTTCGACCCAACACATCCGTAGCTCTCACTTGCAATGCATTGTCTCCTTCTCGCAATGGCACGGTGAGAGAGAATACCCCACTGGCATCTGCGTGGGTAGACACGCCTTTTATCGTGACAACAGAGCCCGGCGTTGTTGTTCCAGTCACGACAACCTTCCGAGCCCGAGTCTTGGCGCTCGGACGACGAACCTTTAGAAAAAAGCTACTGGGAATTTTCCTAGGCTCAGATGGAGCACGCTCGGGCGCCACCACAGATTGAAACCCGGCTGGAATACGAACACTTTCACCAGCCGCAGATAGCTCCACGACTCCCTCATCACTGCTTAGAGTGATATACCCGTCTCCGGTGTTTTGGCTGCTAAAAAGTGCATCGGATGCCAGCGCCTCAGAATCACTACCATCGAATCGCATCTGAATAGTGTCATTGGCGCTCACCCGGACACTCGCCCGACCATAGTTGAGCCGCAGTCCTGTAATCAATCCTTCCTTCTCTTCGAGAGTAACTTTCGATTCCCCAGGCAGAACAAGTTCCGAGTCTCCCAGTTTGACGACAGCAACCGAGTTGACATCCGTCCGGATCTCATCATTGGCCGGAAGAAGTTCCCCGGACACCAGCGGTATCCAAAGCCCCGCGTCGTTTCGTCTCTCAACCTTCCCCTGAACTGTCCGAACACGATATACAGGATGTGCTACGGCCGCGTCTTGTCCCGATTCTACCGTTTCTGCCGCGTCCGCCACCGTACTTCGACTTCGAACAAAATCATCGGTCTCTCCGCTACTGC
>JAESTW010000809.1 GCA_016763395.1 Kofleriaceae bacterium | reverse complement strand
TAGAACTACTAGAACTACTAGAACTACTAACCGAGAACTACTAACCGGGGGACTTTCGCAAACCGCTAACCGCAAACCGCTAACCGGCAAACCGCTAACCGCGCACGCAAACCGCTAACCGCGCAAACCGCTAACCGCGCAAACCGCTAACCGGGGGACTTTCCAAACTACTCAAACCGCTAACCGGCGTAAACCGCTAACCGCGTAAACCGCTAACCGGGGGACTTTCCGCAAACCGCTAACCGGGGGACTTTCGACATTCAAACTACTAACCGAGGGACTTTCGACAGGCTGCGCAAACCGCTAACCGGCAAACTGCTAACCGGGCGTTCGACAGGGTGCTAGCTTGATAGCGGATCATCTGCCCAGGTCCGGTCGTCCGGAGGCAACGCTACGTCTGTCCGCATTCCGGACAAACACCGGACAGACAACATGTAACTTCAGCCAGTTACACTCGGCGCATTTCTTGCTGTGTCAACTCACATGTCTGACGCACGACCAATAGTCCAGGGAACTTGTCTTATGCTTACTCGCCGGGTGCGAGGACGCACCTTCCTCCTTAGACCTTGTCCGAGAGTGAATCAAATCATCCGCTATGTGTTGGGAGTTATGTCAAACAGGCACCAAATTGACTTGCACGCAGTGATAGCGATGAGTAACCACTGGCATGTTGTGGTCTCGGACGAGCACGCAAATATCGTTGAGTTTCAACGAGATTGCCACAGCTCAATTTCCCGTGCGCTCAACGCTTCTTTTGGGGAGTTTGAGGCTGTCTGGTCTTCATCCCCTCCAAGCAGGGTCGAGTGTGAGGAGCCCCATGATTTACTTCGTCGTATTGCCTATACTATGGCCAACCCGGTCAAAGATGGCCTGGTACGGCATGGGCATTCTTGGCCAGGTGTACGGCACGCGTGGCCTCGAAAGCCGCAAATGATCAGAAAGCCGAAGAAGTTCTTTCGCGGCAAGGATGCGGGTGGGAAGTGGCCGGCAGAGGTGGAGCTGAAGTTCACTAGGCCCTCTGGTTACGAAGAGTACTCAGATGAAGAACTCGCTGAGTTGGTAACACGGACAATTGCGGAGGCAGAGGAGAAAGCTCACCAGGTCAATTTGGAGGAAGGACGGCATTACCTCGGCCGAAAGAAAGTACTGGCACAGCGGCGTCATGCTTGTCCGGCAAGTTACGAGGAGCACTTTAGAAATTCTCCGAAGGTTGCGTGCAATGATAAGTGGCTGCGGATTGAGAAGCTGCGACAGAACAAGCAGTGGCTAGTCGACTACAAGATTGCGCTAGGCCAGTGGCGGGACGGTGACCGCGAAGTTGAATTTCCATTCGGCACTTACCTGATGCGGGTTGTGCACAGCGCTACATGCGCGCTTGTACAGTCCTAGGCGCTGAACTCTTCGGTGATTTTCCTCGGTAGGCTTGTCCCACCGGGCAGCGTTGCGTCCGGAACGTGGCGGCGTGGACAAAAGCCGGTGAATCTAGTGAAAATCACACTAGAAATCGTCCGTCAGTCTTCTGATTTCCTTGAGAAACGCAGATCTTCATGCCCCGACAGACACAGGGGATGTGCTGTGAATATATCCCCCGGTTGGGGCGAAAGGGTAAAGAGCGGGAAGCGACCGCTACGCCTTCTCCTCGCGCCTACGCGCCGCCCAGCCGATGGCGAGTAGCAGCAGTAGTAGGCCGGACAAGCCAGAGCGAGTTGAGCCTGTGGAGCAACCGCCGTTATCGGTGGGCAAGGTGCAGACCTCGACCCCGTTGCCTGCAGATTGGCAACTAAAACCTTCGGTACAGCTAGGCTCACCGTCACCACAGGGTTCGACGCAGATCCCCGCAGAGGCATCACAGAGGTCGGAGCGACAGTCACTACCTTGTTCACAAAAAGAGCCCTGTACTCGGTGGGTAATACCGGAGAAACCACAAAGCCCTGTGTCATCGCCCTGATCCTGACATGCGGTCAGCGGCGCGAAACAACCACTTTTCGAGATGGCCACGCTTGGATCACACTCCATCGCGCAATACTCAACGCGAGAGTCTTCCGGTGCCGTTGCACATATACGGGATTCACAGTCTGAATCTGCTGTGCAGGTATCGGACGGCAATCCGCCTAATGGACAATCTCTGTCCGGCAACTCACAACCAGCAATACAGAATCCATCCATACCGCAAGGATCACAATCGGGATCGGGGAAAATGCCACACCCTTCGGTTACACACACATTGTCGTGCTGACAAGGACCGGACCATGCTTCGAGGACTTCTTGTAAGAATTCATCCCACATGACATCGACACGGGTCATTGAAGAGGTTGCCCGACACTGATTGCTACCAAAGGAAGTCACTCCGACGACATATTCCTCGCCGTCGAAAGTCATAAAGGTTGGCCCACCGGAATCACCTTGGCAGGTGTTCTCCTGAGCGTTGCCAAAACCTATGTGTCTCGGACGAACCTCAGTGAGAGTTGTCCGAACCTGACGTTTCGTTCCAGCTCCGGTAGCAGCAACTCCATCATCGTTACCAAAACCGACGACTCTTACCTGAAAGCCAATATCGTCGTCCGTGATTGCTCGCGTATTCATGGCAAGCGGTTCGATACCCTCGGGGGCCCGCTGCATTCGGACAAGAGCGATGTCATGTTTTAGAAACCCCGGTGGGTTGTAAAAACGGTGCATGGTCATATCGATAATTGGAATCGAATCGATCCACGGACTGACCCCATCGCCAAATCGCACTGTGCCGGTGGCGGTATTCCCAGTAGTGATCGCGCCGGACACACAATGGGCAGCGGTCAGAACAATACGTGGCGCAACCAAGGTCCCTGTACACAGGCCGCCGACGAAAACTGCAACTACCGCCGGATCTCTGGAGTGTAGCGAGCCACCAATAATCGACTGCTCCGATGAACTCAATGACGAATCTGATTCGTTATATGATGACTCAGAGGGCTGGCAAGCAGCGAGCCCAACAATGAAGGCCAAAAAAAGGGAACCCGAAAAAAGGGAGCCTGCGGTACCAACAAGAAATAAGCGCATGGAATACATAGTATGCCTGTTCTAATGCTTGGGATTGAGTGCCAGACTTGAGCATGTTCTGACATTTTGCGACTTGAGTTCGCAACTGGGTGTTACTATACCCTACATGCTTCGTTTTGTGCGGGATTATATGACCACTCCACAGGCACAATTTTCGCGATTTAGCCTGCCGGGGATCTGGTGTAGAACACCAGGAATGTGCGGCATTGTGCCGCATAAGGTAAACGCCTGCGCACCGAGCATTGGGAGAATTCGGAGTTGAATTCATTTTACACCAGCCTACTGGTTGCTGTGCTTCTCTGGACAATAACCGAGGGTAGAGCACTGGCACAGCCGGGGCCCGCTTTCAATATTCTCCAGTGGAATACACCTCCCGCCTGTGGCTCACCTGAGAGCTTCGCCCAGACGGTCCGGGAATCCTTAGGCTCACCGGAAGAAGGGAGCGGGTATCGACAAACCTTGTCCGTATCCATTCACATAGAGAAACGCCGTAGCGTATTTCAATTGCTACTGACAACGGAGAATTCGGACGGCAAGGGCGAGCGAAACTTACAGGCGGAAAACTGCGATGAGTTGCTCGCCAGTGCAGCGCTAGTGCTTAGTTTATCCCTCGCTCCTGAGTTAATTTTCAACAACGAGTCCGACCGAGAAGTCCTGGTGCCGCGGCACGACGACGCCCTGCAGGACAGTCCCAAAGCAATTCACCGACAAGGAAACGATGGTGAAATTCCCGATATTGAGTCACTGAACCAGGCTAGCAATGCCAATCGCCCCCCCTTGAGATCGAGTATACTAGCTGACGCCGGGCGATTTCCTATATCGCTTCACCTTTCCGTTGTCACCGACCTGGGAACCCTGCCCCGTCCGGGATTTGGAATCGCGCTAGAAGCCAGCCAGACCATTCGACGTTTTCGCATCACCGTACGGCTGACACGTTGGGGCCAGCAAGACGCATTTCTCAACATCCCGGACAGAAGCCTGGGCGGACAGTTTGATTTTCTCGAAAGTTCGCTCCTGCTATGCCATCGTTTCTGGCGGCAAGTCGGCATCTGCACCAGTACGAGCGTGGGCCGATTGAGCGCCAATGCGATCGACATCGAAGTGCCATTCGGACAAGTGCATCCCATGGCCAGTGTCGGTGGAGGAGCCTATTGGATAGGTCGGACATTCGGACATTGGAAGTTGCGTTTACAAGGTGAACTTCTAGTCCAGCTCATCAAGCCCAGATACTCCGTCGAAGTACTCGACGAGACCAATAATACCGTTGAAATGCAGCTTCACGTGCCCTCGGCAATGGCTGCTCGCTTCTCTGCCAGCGTGGGCCTGTCTTTTTAGGGCTGTAGAAACGTAATACTAAGGTCCTAATTCGGGTATCCGCTCGCCATGCAGGTCCTTTTGAGCGCATGCGAAATTGATAACCTCACCGTCCTAAAACGAGTCGAAGCCAAGCGCCTTCGGAGAGCTTATACAAGCCG
>JAESTW010000808.1 GCA_016763395.1 Kofleriaceae bacterium | reverse complement strand
TTGATATGCCCTCTATTGATATGCCATGGGTTTGATATGCCATGCGCTGGCCCGCTCGCTGGTCCCGCCCTGGGGGCTTTTGATATCCGCTTTTGATATCGGCGTCGGCTGCGTCAGCACCAGAGTCTATTGACGACTGGAGACTGGACAGCCGGCCCTGGACTATTTACCTGGGATTTAAAGGCTTATCTATTTAACATACACCGAAAGAATAGGAGTCGTTTTGGTACCAACCAACTACCGTATGTCCGCCTGTCCGGACACTGTCCGGATACCGGACTAACACCGGACGTTACCGACATAACATCAAGGACTTAGCTTTGGCACATAACCTGCTCTGTTGTGCCGTATGTCCAGAGCAGCGCCCGTGAGGCACAATGAAAACATAGCCGGAAGTAAACGTACTATGCATCGGCAGTTCACACTGAAATCTTCTAAAGTAGTCGATCAGATCATTTTGTATGTGATCACTGTTGTGGCGAAAAGGCACGGTATCAAGCTGCACGCTTTAACCGTCATGTATAACCACATTCACGATGTCGTAACCGACCCGGACGCTAACATCATTGAGTTTTACCGCGATTCTCATAGCAACATCGCCAAAGCAATCAATTGTCACTTTGGGCGCGAGGGTAACCTATGGAACACGAACAAACCAAACCGCTTAGATTGCGTTACACGAGACGCGGTGGTGGACAAAATTGCCTATGCGATGGCAAACCCAGTGGCGGCCTTCTTGGTGCAAAAGGGCTATCAATGGCCTGGGATCCGTATGGCCTGGCCAGCAAAACCCCAAACCATCAAGCGGCCTAACTTCTATTTTCGTTCACCGGACAAGGGTGGGAATTGGCCTGATGAAGTAGTACTCAACTTAGAGCGTCCTCCTGACTTTACGGAGCTTGGCGATGAGGAGCTTGCTACGAGGATAGAACAAGAAACTCTTGTCCGGGAGGAGGCTGCACGGTCCAAGGCAAAACGAAAAGGGATCCAGTTCTTAGGACGGCGGGCTCTGAAGCGAGTATCCCGCTACAGTTGTCCAAAAAATAAAGTACAGTGGTTTCAAGTGGTACCTGTGGTGGCAGGCAAGGATATAGATGCGAGGAAGGCGCGCATTCTCGAAAATCAGGCATGGTTCCGCGACTACCAGTCAGCGCTAGTGCGTTTTGTCGCGGGTGAACGAGATGTTGTGTTTCCGTACGGAACTTACAAGTTGCCTCGACACTACGGTGTGCAAGTCGAGGCGATACCAGTTTGAACTTATGTACATAGCGGACAGCGTATGCTCGGTATTTCACTCAGTATACGCGTTGTTGCATCCAAACGGTGGCCGCAGTGATTTTCCACTGTGAACTGAGCTCCGTTAATGTCAGTTGGCAACAGTAGTACCTGTTATTACCTATTCAATCACTCTTCAACACTCACTCGGAACTGCCGAAATTGGGAATCTCGCAAACGTCCCTGTGGCCTAGGAAAAGCCCCAGGGGCTGGAGGGGGGGCGCTAGTCCGCTGTCCGACGTAAGAAGGTCGGCACGTCGAGCTCGCTGTCGGTATCGGCATCGATAAACACCGTACGCAGGCCAGGGAACTCGTTCTTGGCCGTGTTCTGCCGTTCAACTGGCATGGTAATCGCGCCATGGCTTGCCACCGATGGTCCCGAGCCTTGAGCCAGAGAGGCGACTTCGCTGGGAGCGGAGTCGTAGCATAGCTCTGCCAGTGCCCGATCGACGTCGGTGTCCTCGTGAATTGGTACCTCCTCGTCGGTCAGTGGAGCAGATACAAGCACTTCGCGAGTTCCACGAGCTTGGCGGGTCGCTGGCGGGTAGTCCTTAGTGATTTGCGATCCAGAAGAGTATTTCTGAGGGGTTCCTCCTCCTCGTCTCGGTTCTTCGGACACAGCCGGCTGCGGTTGATCAAAACCAGTAGCAATTACGGTGATTCGGACATCATCGCCGATATTGGGATCAACAACCGAGCCAAAGATGATGTTGGCCTCTTCGTGCGCAGCATCTTCAACCAAAGAACAAGCTTCGTTGACTTCGTGCAGTCCGAGGTCGGGTCCACCGGTGATGTTGATGAGAATGCCAGTAGCACCCTGAATGCTGATGTCTTCGAGCAGTGGAGATGCAATCGCTTCTCGTGCCGCCTCTTCTGCGCGCTTCTTGCCGCTAGAAGAACCACTGCCCATCAGTGCGCGACCTTGGTTGCTCATGATGGTTCGCACATCTGCGAAGTCGACGTTGATGAGACCGGGAATGGTCATCAAGTCTGAGATTCCCCGGACAGCGTTTAGCAACACTTCGTCAGCCTTTTTGAAGGCGTCGATCATGCTGAAGTCGTGTCCAACCATCTCTAAGAGTTTATCGTTAGGAATAACAATGAGAGTATCTACCGAAGCTTCCAGCTCCAGAATACCCGCAACCGCTTGTCTCTGCCGACGACGGCCTTCAAAGCCGAAAGGCTTGGTAACAACGCCAACGGTGAGTGCACCAGCATCTCGAGCAATACGAGCCACCACTGGAGCAGCGCCTGTTCCCGTTCCGCCGCCCATTCCAGCGGTAACAAAGACCATATCCGCGCCAGAAACCACATCTTCGATGAGCTGCAAACTCTCTTCCGCGCTCTTGCGTCCAACTTCCGGGTTTGCCCCAGCGCCGAGGCCTTTGGTGAGATGATCACCGAGCTGAATCTTGGTACCTGCCATATTCGCTTCAAGCGCCTGCAGATCCGTATTTGCCGAGCAGAACTCAACTCCGTCCAAGTTCGATGCGATCATGGTGTTAACCGCATTGCCGCCACCTCCGCCGCAACCAACTACGAGGATTTTAGCGTGAGCCATTTCTTCAAATTCAAGTATTGCCATTCGATGTGTTTCTCCGTCTTTCGCGGGATCGTCCCTAGATCTATTTCTATAGGTAGTTAAACGTTGGGCAACTTTTTTACCCATTTCCTCCCAAAATAGTATCGGTTTTAAAAGATCTCGCTCATCCATCCACGCATGCGCCGCCACACTCCAGAATCACTCCGGCTCTCGATAGCATGCACATGAACGTTCTCGCCTTGGGCACCATAGCGAACCAGCCCCACAGCAGTCGCAAACTCTGGCGAGCTCACAATGTCCACCAATCCACCCACGCCACTTGGGATCGCCCGCCGCGCCGGTAAGTCGAGCACAGTCTCTGCCAACTCTGGAAGCCCTTCGAGAAGCGTACAGCCTCCCGTGAGGACAACCCCAGCCGCCAATTGCCCAAGGTAGCCACTTTCTTGCAGCTCCTTGTGAATGTGCTGAAATATCTCTTCAATACGAGGCTGAATAATCTTGCTCACTAGCGTCTGGCGCGAAACCTCTCTCGCCTCACGTCCACCGACAGAAGGAACTTCAATCTTCTCCTCTTCGTCAATTAAGAAGGGCAAACAACTACCGTGTTGCCGCTTGATAGTCTCCGCAGCCTGAAGCGGTGTTCGCAGACCTACTGCGATGTCGTTGGTCACCTGAAAACCACCCAGCGGAAGCACCGCACTGTGCACCATCGCACCATCTACATAGAGAACAATGTCCGTAGTGCCGCCACCAATATCAATTAGCGCAACGCCGAGTTCTTTCTCGTCGTCCTCAACTACAGCTTCCGCTGACGCAAGTGGCTCAAGCACAATGTCCGCGACTTCAAGGCCACAGCGATTTGCACATTTCACAACATTCTGGGCACTGGAAACCAAGGTTGTCGTGATGTGAACTTTTGCTTCGAGTCGGACACCGGACATCCCGAGTGGATCCCGAATCCCGTCCTGCTCATCGATAATGTACTGCTGCGGAACCACATGCAGAATTTCTCTATCCGCTGGGATAGCAACCGCTTTGGCCGCATCAATCACCCGTTCAATATCGTTTTCTCGGACTTCCTTGTCCTTTACAGCGACGATCCCATGTGAATTCATGCCGCGAATATGACCACCGGCGATTCCGACGTAGATCGTCGAAATATCACAGCCAGCCATATGTTCCGCCTCTTGTACGGCCTGCTGAATCGCGTTGACGGTGGCATCAATGTTAACCACGACACCCTTGCGCATCCCCTTCGATGGCGCGGTACCAACACCAATAATGTCGAGTCCATCCTCAGTCAATTCACCGACAACCGCAGCGATGGTTGTGGTTCCGATGTCGAGTCCGACAATAATTTCGTCTTGTTTCAGTCTTGTCATGTGTTCTCAGTTTCCAGCGAATGCGACCGTGACCCGGTCAGAAGGTGTGCGATCTGCAATGCGAAATACTCGGACAGCGGCATGTTCTTCCGCTCCCAATGCATTCCACGCAGAATCAAAGGCCTGATATCGATCTTCTAGCTCGGCAAGTAGGGGATTGCCCAGGTGAATCGCGATAGCCTCTTCGTAAGTAATGAGTGTGATGCCGTGACTAGCATCTAAATGAATCTCTCCGATTGTCGGACGAGCAGAGGAGCTGGCAAAAGTGGTGGCCGCTTGCAAGGCAAATTCGATTTTTGCTTGGCTCTCAGACGGAGCTGAAACAAATTCAGAACGCGTTAGTCCGGTGATGATGGTCAACCCATCAAGCTTGTCTGTGCTACTTGCCTTTTTGAAAAGCTCACCCGATTCATTGGCCAAGTAGAGGCCTTCCAAATCTACAAGAGCCACTGCTCTCTCCTCGGACACTTCTATTTCGAGAGAATTGGGCAAGTCGCGAGAGACCTCCGCATGGGAAATCCACGGACTCGACTCCAGTCGTTCTTCCAGAGCGTCGATATCAACAAGAAAAATGTTTGTACCAGCCTCAAGCTGCATCAGTTCTTCGAGAACAGCCTCAGAGCTGCGCTCATTTCCAGAAAACTGGAGGGAACTGATTGCGAAGCGTGGAGCGTGGGTTGCCCACTGGTAGCTGTAATAACCGCCGGTGATCACCCCGCCAATGCAAAGCGCCAAAGCAGTCGCTGGTAGCGCTCGTCTACCCGATTTCAAGAGGCTAGCCGCAATCAAGCTAGCTGAAGGTAAACGTGTCCAAAATGGCGCTAGATGCCTGCGATTACTCGCACTTGAGCGAGAACTTCGCTTACCTTTGGTGCGATTTTGAGCGTTGTTCACGCGCGTTCGCTCTTGCCTTCGTACCTCCACCTATTTTTATTAGGCATGTCTTGGTGGGGACGGCAATTTTTCTGCTTAAAAATTAGCTAGTTAATACCCCTACAGACGTTCAGGTGGCCGATGTGGGGAAATTGTATTTGCTCAACTTTTTGCATGGCTCCAACAGCTGCCCGAAATGTGCGGTGAGCCTCAAACCCTGACGCAATATCAAGCGTTTACGAAAAAATGGCACCCGTTTTGATTTTGAGCGCCCCTTGTGGCCCTTATGGCCACTCTTCGCACACCTACCCTAGTTGAATCCTTTGCTTTCCTGATTGAAACCAATACAGGAGGCGAAGGCC
>JAESTW010000807.1 GCA_016763395.1 Kofleriaceae bacterium | reverse complement strand
CGTGGGCTAACATCACAATGCTCGCGACTTACCCAGTAAGAGCAGGTACTTTTCCCATGCCTTGACTTTTTCCTATGTAAACTAAGCTACTTACAGAGTAGCCCTTGCATTTTCGCCGAATTGGTTCAACCATTCGACCAATGTTTGCCGCCATCCAAAAACAAAGTGCGAGTGCTGAGTGTGATGCCGCTCTGCGCCGAGCCATTGTGTCCGGCAAACTCCGTGCCGGTGAGCGGCTACCACCTGAGCGAGCCTTGGCGGAACAATTTGGTGTCAATCGCCAGACCTTGCGCGGCGCGCTCGCGCAAATTCTGGCCTTGGGGCTTGTCACGGTGAAACAAGGAAGCGGGTACACGGTCGCAGATCTCAGCCGGGTCGGAGGATGCGACCTGCTGCCGGACGTACTCGACCTGGCGCGAGATAGTGATGAGTTGTTGATCTTGGTAACTGATTTACTCGATGTCCGGCGCTCCATGGCCGGGTCTCTGCTCGCGCGCCTTGCAAAGACCGCAACAGAACAGTCCCTAGACGACATTTCCAGCGCCATTGACCACTTTGCACAACTCCTAGGCAATCCTCTGGTTTCACTCGCCGAGATCACAGAAGCCGACTTTAGCGTGATCGCAGCGATGATCGACGGCGCGCAAAGCCCAATCATGCGCCTATGCCTAAACCCAATCATTGCGGCCACCGCCGAGATTGACCAACTCACTGCTGCGATGTACGCCGAGCCGCAGAGCAATGTCGCCGGACACACGCTCCTCTTGCAATGGCTGCGAGAGCCTAGCTTGGCGCCTCTTTCTCTCATTCTAGAGACCTTGGCCGATCGAGATGCAAAGACTATCGCCCGCATGAGCAAACAACTGGAGAAATCATGAAACACGCGCCCTGGTTCACCTACCCGACACTGCTCTTTCCCAAACGCATCTTGGCGAATCTGGATGCCCGGATTCGCGCAGGTCTAACGCCGCAGCCACCCAATGCCTGGCAGTTGTCACTGGGTGTAATGCGCATGTGGCACCGCTCCCTTTTTCGCAGTGAAACCATCGGAACAAGCCCTAATGGAAAGGTCCGCGACAATTGGCGAGCGCGGATTCTCTACTATCGCCCCGCACGCTTTCCCTTTCTGGCAAAGGAGGCCGCCATTGCCCCTTTCGATCTCACCGGACTAGCCTCCTCACCTCAGCGCATCATCAAACATCTACTCGGAGCGCATCACGATGGCAACCAATTCATTTTTGATCTAGAGCTACTGTCCGCCCATGACGGAGCACTAGAAGAGCTTGCAGAACAGGCACGGAAAATTGCGCAAGGCAGTGATAGCAGAAGCCTTTGGATGCAGGACCTAACAGTATTTGAGGGTTATCACGAAGAGCTACTGGCTGCGACAGAAGAGGCGCTGCAAAACGGCATCAACCTAACTCCAGAAGAACTCGCAGATGCTGACATTAGCCTGGCCGCATACCTAACTTGGTGTACCCAGCAGCCTGAAACTCCGGCGGCAACCTGGCAGGCGATCCGGAAGGGCCAATTTTCCTTCCACCAAGCACCCGGGCGGATCCAATGACACTCGCGCGAGAAGCCCTGGACCTCTGCGAACTCTCCCGAGCTGAGTTGGCCCTGCGATTCCACAACGCCGCTCCCTTGCGCCCCGAAGCGATTGCCGGACACCAATATTGCGGTGTTAGTTTGGGCCTACCCCGGCTGGTCGAGAAACTGAGTTGGAAGAAATTCTCGAAGGCGTTCGAGATGAGCCGCGCTGGCACTTTGTCCGGCTACAATGTCCGCACTGAAGATGACGCTCTCGATTTGCCGTGGCGCGCTAAAACTCGTGATGGCAAGCCCTGGACCTTTGGCGCCTTTCAAGTCGTTGAAGAGCACGGCGATCTGCTACTTGACTATGGCAAGGGCACTACAGGCTATTCTCCATTGCGAAGACTCCGCGATCCATTGCGGAGAATCGACGAAGACGGCGACCTGCACCTCGGACGCTCGCTGATTCAGCTCTGGGGAAAACGCCGAATCGCAACGCCCAGCTGGTTTGTCTTGCAGCGAGCAGGGCGCGTCTAGTCTACGTACGCGCTTCTCGGCGTTACAGACAGCTACCTAGACGCCATAGAATGCGGCCCTCAAAACAAAGCCGCCGGATGTGTTACTCAGAGCCCGTCTGCGCCTTTGCGACTCCCGGCCAGCGCATCAATCGAGGGGCCGTAGACAACACGGTTCAACCGATTTTCACGTTCACCACGATTGTAGACCTCGTACTGCAACCCGGACGGCAGGCTGTATTCGACCCAGGATGCATCCGCGGCAGAGACCTTTCTCTGTGCAAAGCTGGTAGGAATTGTACTGGCCTCGAGGATCCTCTTGTCCGTGGGAATCAGCTCCAGCGAGTAAAGCTTGTCGTAGTACTCCGGCGACAGTGTTTTTTGCACTGGCAAAGACGAGCGTCCGAAGTAGACAAGCAATTGCCACTGGGGATTCAGGTCATAGGTCCACACTGGTTGAACCGCCTTGTCATCGCCGGGGTAAGGTGCACTGTAGTCGTCCAGATCATGCATTTCATCGGGCAGCCCGAGTACCGCGTGTAAATCTTCTGCTGTCGCCACGAGAGGCATGAGCGACGCCCATTCTTTTTGATACAATTCTAAGCCAGGCAGCTCATTTCGATATGGCATGACGGTGGCTGGTTTCTCAATCACCGGTACATTGTCCGGCTCCACATCGTCCGGCTTCACAGTTGGAGACTTGAGAGGCGTCTGCTGGGCATCAAGCTTGGTTGTGGACGTGCAGCCCACCATACATGTAGTACTCAGTACGAGAGGCGCGAGGAATGATCTAGTAAATTTGTGCATTGAGGCCCTTTGGGAACGCTATTGCAGGAGAGTAAACGATCGGACAACGACCATGCTACACTCTACGCATGCGTTTGCTCGTAATTCTTCTGCTCACCGCCCCTGCATGGAGCGCGAACGCAGAGCCCTTGGAATTGCGGGCCTTGCAAGCAACACCTGCGGATTCACCTTCGTTT
>JAESTW010000806.1 GCA_016763395.1 Kofleriaceae bacterium | reverse complement strand
TGTCTGCTCATGATGCACTTCCGCCACTGGCGGCCAGAGCGTCGATCGGTTTGCAGACCAAGTAAAGGCGCCGAGTTACAAGTATCTCAAAGCGTGACAACGACGTGGGTTGGTACCCACTAGGCGGAACAACGCCGAGAAACGAGCTCACAGGGCTCGTGATACGCCGGAAATCGGCGTTTTGGCGCCCGATGCAAACCGGTCGGCGCTCTAGACGCTCTGGAAAAGATCAGCCATGCTCCGCGCACAACTATGAAAGTACTCATCACTGGCGCTGGTGGCCAACTTGGCTGTGACTTGGCAACGCAACTTAAGGAGCGAGGGCACTATGTCATCGCGACAGATATTGCTGCTCGTCCGACCAATATTCCGGCGGACCAATGGCACCATCTCGATGTCTCGGACAAAAGCTCCGTCATATCGCTGTTTCGACAAGACAATCCCGAGGTCGTCTACCACCTGGCTGCGATTCTCTCGGCTCGTGGAGAAGAAATCCCGCAGCAGACCTATAGGGTCAACGAAATCGGAACCTTCAATGTGCTTGAAGCGTGCCGCGAGGCGCAAGTCCGGCAGTTAATGTACTGCAGCAGCATCGCTGTCTTTGGCGCAGGAACTCCTGACCCAACGCCGGACGACACCTTTCTTATGCCGACCACGATGTACGGTGTTACCAAGGTCGGCGGTGAACTTCTCGGTAACTACTATCACAGTCGCTGGGGATTCGACTTTCGCGGGGTTCGCTTTCCCGGACTTATCTCCGCTGCCCTGCCCGGCGGAGGCACCTCAGACTACGCGCTCTACATGTACGTCGACGGCGTTCGCATAGGCGCCTACGAATCTTTCTGCAGGCCGGACACACGTATTCCTCTGATGTACATGCCGGACGCACTGCGAGCTTTGATTGATCTAAGTGAAGCGCCACGAGAAAAACTTAAGCGCTGCGTGTACAACATCTCCGCCTTTAGTCCAGAGGCCTCGGTAATTGCAGCTAGCGTCGCCGCTGCGGTTCCTGCCGTAAAACTGACCTTCCGTCCGGATCCAAAGCGCCAATCCATCTTGGATTCCTGGCCCAATGCCCTCGACGATACCTGTGCTCGCGAGGACTGGGGATGGTCGCCACAATTCGATCTAGAAGGCATGACTGCCGACTTGATTCCCAAAATTCGCGCCCTGCTCAAAGAAACCGAGTAACCCTCACTCATTACCGTAGCGAGACATTATGTTCACAAACGCAAAACAACACTTTCAAACTGTTCTAGATGAAATCCGCGAAGCCGGACTTTGGAAGGAAGAGCGCATCATCGAGTCCCCCCAGGCCAGCACGATTTTGGTCGGACAAAAGAAGGTCGTCAACTTCTGTGCCAACAACTACTTGGGGCTCTCGAGCGATCCGGGCGTCATGAAAGCCGCCGCTAGTGCACTTTCTGAGCGCGGCTACGGCATGTCCAGTGTGCGTTTTATCTGCGGTACACAAGATACCCACAAAGAGTTGGAATCGAAAATCAGCGATTTCTTGGGCATGGAGGATACGATTCTCTACACCTCGTGTTTTGATGCCAACGGCGGTCTTTTCGAAACCATACTCGGACGAGATGATGCCATTATCTCGGACGAGCTCAATCACGCTTCCATCATCGACGGCGTTCGCTTGTGCAAAGCAGAGCGGCATCGTTACAAAAACGACGACATGGAAGACTTGGAAGCGAAGCTTGCGGCGACTAGCGGTGCTCGGATGCGCCTCATCGCCACCGACGGCGTCTTTAGCATGGACGGAACCATCGCCCGCCTCGACAAAATCTGTGATTTAGCGGACAAATACGATGCGATGGTCATGGTCGATGACAGTCACGCAACCGGCTTTGTCGGCAAGCGCGGACGCGGAACCCACGAGTATCGCAATTGTATGGATAGAGTGGATATCATCACGTCAACCTTGGGTAAAGCCCTAGGCGGCGCGTCCGGTGGATTCACTAGCGCTCGCAAAGAAATCGTCGACCTTCTGCGCAACCGCTCTCGCCCCTACCTCTTTTCAAACACCCTCGCGCCGCCCATCGTCGGTGGTAGCCTGGCTGCATTAGAGCTTCTCACTAGCTCAACTGAGCTTCGCGACAAACTTGCGGACAATACAATGCGATTCCGCATGGGAATGCGCGAGGCGGGCTTTGATATCGCTGATGGTGACCACGCCATTGTTCCCATTATGCTCGGAGATGCCAAAATCGCTGTCAATATGGCTAAAAGGCTTTTGGACGAGGGCATTTACGTCATTGGATTTAGCTATCCCGTGGTTCCCAAAGGCAAAGCGCGCATCCGGGTACAGTTGAGCGCGGCCCATAGCGAAGCAGAGGTAGACGCTGCCGTCGCTGCGTTCGCCAAAGTAAAAGCTGAACTCGGAAACTAGGCAGGCAGTAATGGCCAAGTCGAAAAAGCGACAGAAGGAGTCCAAGAAGAGTTCTCAGGTCGGCACTGGGGACTCGGCTCTGGGTCACAACCCCTTTGGCGCGCTCTCGGCATTGGCAGGCAGTCTTCCGCAAGTGCCTTCCCTAGCTAGTCAGGATTCTGAGCTCGAGACGGACCCAGATTCCCCCCCAAGGGCTTCGGAGTTTGGCTCAAAGCTCGTTGTCCGGCGAGAGGTGAAGGGGCGAGCCGGAAAAACGGTTACTCGCATTGCTGGAGTCTCTCCCGATGCCTTGGATTCGGTCGCAAAGCGAATGAAAAAGGCGCTCGGATGTGGCGCCCTCGTCGAGGGCTCGGACGTTGTACTCCTCGGATCGCTGGTCGATAGAGCCTCTGAGTGGCTTACCAAGGCTGGCGCTGGCAAAATCGTAAAGGGAAACTAGCCGCCCAGCTCGCGGCTTGCCGGACATCTCAGATCGGTGTCTGGCCACACTCGATCACAAGGCACTCCTCTTCTCAAGCAAGACAGAGCTGGCTGTTAGGGGAGTTCAAAACTGATATTTTTGTCGATCGCAAACTGGCGCAAAATCTCGAGTTCATCCTGGTAAGCCCCTTCGTTTCCCGCATTTCGATGTACTTTCGCGGCCAAATAGTGAGCGCGAACTGAGTTGGGTGACTCGTTTAGGTTCCGGATCACCTCTTCTGTGAGTTTTGCGTAATTGGGATCATTCTGCGGGGCTAGTAGTCGAGGGAGTGCCGTACTTGGATTGAGCTCTTGGTACCCGTGCCGTTCTAGGTACAATTCTGATTCACTTGTTCGTTTGACAAGAATAGCGGTTTTGTCGTCGAGGTAAACCAGTTGCCACTGTGGGTGGTGGTATAGCCAAAGGTAGCTGCGGTTGACGATTTTGGTGCACTGCAATACTGCGTAGGTCACGTCATACTGCGTAACCAGCTCTTCTAGTACATTGGCGTTTCCCGGAGTAATGGCAGCTTGGGAGAAGAACTCCGGGCTGTAGAGTTGATCGTTACGTCCGTCGATGAACACTTTTTGCTCTGGCCCAAGAGAATAGAGCAGGTAGCTGCCATAATTGAAGGTATTGAACATCCGGCCAGGAGGAGGATATGCGGCAAGAAATTTTGCGGCAGCCGCGGGCCTTCGGAAGTTAGTGACTCCCGGGCCCCATGTTGA
>JAESTW010000805.1 GCA_016763395.1 Kofleriaceae bacterium | reverse complement strand
GTTTCAAAGAAAAGCGCTCCCGCCACAATCACGCCATCGTTGATAACTCGGCAGTAAAGCACCGTGTCCGACATGCACTCCGCCACGTGGCGAAAGAATCCCGGACGCAAATAGTCAAAGCCTCCATGCTCGGCAACCGTCTTTCGATAAAATCGGTCCAGGGCCTCAAAGTCCTCTTCCTGCCAGTCTCGCGCAAAGACAAACTCAATCGAATCAACCGCTGCCTGCGCGCGCGATCGCTCTTTGCGAATCTGCTTGCGCTTGCGCGATTTAAGAGCCGCAAGAAACTCATCAAAACTCGTATAGTCGCGATTGTGCCAGTGGTATTGCACGCTACTGCGCCTGGCCAGCCCCAGCTTTTCTAGCGCGGCTGCTTCGTTATCGGTGCAAAAGAGAACATGCGCTCCCGAGAGTTGGTGTTTTTCGCAGAGACCAACAATGCCGGATGCGATGGCCCGCTGCACAAGTTCCCGATCAGCCTCTGGCGCGATGAGCAGCCTATTGCCAGTCGCCGGAGTAAATGGAGCGGCCACGACGAGTTTCGGATAGTAGGAAACCCCAAATCTAGGCGACGCGCGTGCCCAGGCCCAATCAAAGATGTACTCCCCGTAGCTATCGGTCTTGAGATACGCCGCGCAGGCGCCCAAAAGCTCACCATCCTCTTCCACAAGAAGGTATTGCGGCAACCAACCCGTCCCTGGTCCAACCGACTCTGAAAGTTCCAGCGCTCGCAGAAATCCGTACTTTTGAAAAGGAGAATCACCATGGCAAAGCCCATCCCAAAGCGCGGAATCGACACGTTCTAGGCTACTTAGACTGCGAATTGTAATATCGGACATAGGAAAAAATATGGGTGAGGTTGCAAGCGACAACTCTATAGCTATACCTTCCGTTAATAACTATGTCGACGAGCCCAGAAACACTAAAGCAAATTGAAGATATCGTCAAAGCGAACAAAGTCGTTCTCTTTATGAAGGGGAACAAGAGTTTCCCACAATGCGGATTTTCTTCCACAGTGGTGCAGATCCTCGGAGATATCATTTCCGATTTTGAGACCGTGAACGTTCTTTCCGATCCTGCCATTCGCGCTGGTATCAAGGACTACGCTCAGTGGCCCACGATTCCTCAACTCTACATCGACGGTGAATTCGTCGGCGGCTGTGACATCATCAAGCAGATGTCCGCGAACGGTGACTTGCACAAGCAACTTGGAGTTGAAGTAGAAAAGGCTGTGCCTCCTTCGATTACTGTCACCGATTCGGCAGCAACAGAGTTAAAGGCAGCGATTGGCGATGCGGATCCCGGAGATAAAATTCACATTCAAATCGACATGAGCTTCCGACACGACATGTCCCTCGGCCCAATTGAGCCCGGACAAGTCACGGTCGATGCAAACGGATTGACCTTTTGCTTCGACACAGCCTCGGCCAAGCGCGCAGAAGGCCTGACCATCGACTTCCGCACAGAAGACGGTGAATCCGGGTTCAAACTCGACAATCCTAACGAGAAAAACTAACCCGATTTCAACACAAGGGCTTCCAATACAACGGAATCCCAAACTACAAAAATGGCTAGCCGATTGAGCTAGCCATTTCTGTATGAGGACAATCTCTACATCCCCAAAGGCGTAGAGGCATCCCTGAAAGCAAAGTACGGGGTTAGCCGCAGCAGCGTTTGTACTTCTTGCCCGATCCACACGGACAAGGCTCGTTACGACCGACTTTCGCGCCCTCTCGGACAACCGGCTTGGGCTTCACCATTTCGCCGTCGACGTAGTACCACTTGTCCTCAATCTTCTTGAAGCTTGAGCGTTCGTGGTGAAGCTGTTCGACACCTTGCAATTTGAACTTGGCGCGGAACTCGACAATGCCTTCGCTGTCCCCTTCTTGTCCGTCAACAGTATCGACAATTTCTAGGCCCAACCACTCGGCCTGCTCAGCCCACTGCTTGGCAGCCTCTTGGTCAACCTCGTCTCGGGTTTCAGGCAAGTGACTCTCGGCAATATACTCGACAGCTTCCATGCTGTACGAGCTGTAGCGAGAGCGCATCAGTGCTTCGGCGGTGGGGGCTGGTCGTTCACCCTTAACGTAGGGCTCGCAACAATCAGCTAATTCGGCGGTATTTCCACATGGACAAGACATAATAGGTACTCCTTGGCCGCAGACCCTACCAGTATCGATCCCCCTGGATCTGGTACCTCGTGCAGTATTCTGGCAGCAAGAGCAGGAAAAAAGACACGAAAGAGGTGTGCAAGCGCCGCATACCTATTTGAGATCCTGCGCTCTTGTTGTATTCAGGCGCCGTCGGCCGCTTTGGTACCGCTCAACTGAGAACCACTCATGATTTCTACTGCCAATCTATCGTTACAATTTTCCTCCCGCGTACTCTTTGAGAACGTCTCGATCAAGTTCACACCGGGCAACTGCTACGGACTCATCGGAGCCAACGGCGCTGGTAAGTCGACCTTCGTCAAAATTCTATCAGGCGAGATCGATCCCACCGAGGGCGAAGTACTAATCCCGGGCGGCATGCGAATGAGCGTGCTCAAGCAGGATCACTTCGAGTATGACGACGTGCCCTCGCTCAGTGCTGTTCTTATGGGCCACAAGCGACTCTTTCAGATCATGAAAGAGAAAGAAATCATCTACGCAAAAGAGGACTTCTCAGAAGCGGACGGGATTCGCAGTGCGGAACTTGAATCCGAGTTCGACGATCTCAATGGCTGGGAGTCCGAATCGCAAGCGGCCGAACTGCTCAGTGGCTTGGGTATGGCGGTGAAGTATCAAAAGCTCAACATGGGGGAGCTTGATGATGGCAACAAGGTCCGTGTCTTGTTGGCTCAGGCACTCTTTGCTGATCCGGACATTCTCCTTCTCGATGAACCTACCAACCACTTGGATGTGGACAACATCTTGTGGTTAGAGAAATTCTTAGCGAACTTCAAAAACACCGTCATTGTCGTCAGCCACGATCGTCACTTCCTCAACCACGTTTGCACGCATATCGCGGACATCGACTACCAAAAAGTCACGCTCTACAGCGGAAACTACGATTTCTGGCAGCAATCCAGTGAATTGGCCCTCTCGCAACAACGAGACTCCAATAAAAAGTCCGAAGACAAGGCCAAAGAACTCAAGAGCTTCATCCAACGCTTCAGTGCCAACGCCTCCAAATCCAAGCAGGCAACCGCCCGTAAAAAGATGCTCGCCAACTTGAGTATCGACCAAATCAGACCCTCCACTCGCAAGTATCCGCACATCGTATTTGCCCCCGAGAAACTACAGGGGAAAGATTTGCTGACCATCAAGAACCTGAGCAAGAGCGAAGGTGGGGAAGTGCTTTTCAAAGACCTGAACATGACCATCGCCAAAGATGACCGAGTCGTCTTTGTGTCCGAAGATTCTCTTGCGACGACTGCCTTGCTTGCTATTTTGGGCGGCACCCTAGAGCCGGACACAGGGTCGGTCAACTGGGGAAGTTCTGTAAAGCACAGCTACTTCCCAAAAGATCACAACGACTACTTTCATGAAGTGGATCTCAACCTCATTGACTGGCTCAGGCAGTTTAGTGATGACGAGAAAGAGGAGTTTGTCCGCAGCTTCTTGGGCCGCATGCTCTTCACCGGCGAGGAATCCAAGAAAAAGGCCAAGGTGCTCTCGGGTGGCGAGAAAGTGCGCTGCATGCTCAGCAAGCTCATGCTCGAAGAACCCCAGTGCATGGTGCTCGACGGACCAACCAACCACTTGGATCTCGAATCGATCACCTCACTCAACCGGGCGCTCATCAAGTACCCAGGAACGGTTCTATTCGCCTCTCACGACGTTGAATTCATCCAAAGCCTGGCCAACCGAGTGGTCGAGATTGGCCCCAACGGAGTCATCGATAGACCAATCCAATACGAGGACTACCTAGCAGAGCGGGCCGAGCGACAAGAAGCGCAAAAACTCGCCAAGAAGTAAGGCCGTGGTGGCCAAGCGCGCCTGCATCGGGGCGCGCAAAGTGCTCTACTATGGGCCATGGCTTGGAAAAGTTGCACGAGTTGTCGCAAAGACATTGGATTTGGAAACGTCTATTGGGAGTGCAGCGTGTCAACCTGCAATCGGAAACGTCTCGGACTCTACTTTTGTACGGTCGCTTGCTGGGACGCGCATCTTCCCGAAGCCAGGCACCGAGAGTCCTGGGCGATTGAAAAACGTGCCCCCACTGAGGATACATGGAAGCGCGAAGAGGCCCAAGCGGCTCCAGAAGCTGCTGTCCGGCGAACCGTATCTGGTAACGCCGCTGCGCTGAACACTGACGACGATGCCGATTTGCCGGTGGATGTACTAGTGGTCGTATCCAAAATGAAAAAGTACATTAGGGCCAAGGGCGACATGAAGACCTC
>JAESTW010000804.1 GCA_016763395.1 Kofleriaceae bacterium | reverse complement strand
GCAGAGCGTGCGGAGGCGGCGACCATCGCTTGGCTCCGGCACCAGACCACGGAATACGATGACATGGTGATCCCGCGCGAGAAGGGCAAGCGCCGTGAAGTTCGCCGCATGCTGGCGGGTCGCTCTCGCCGTCTATTGGAGCGATATCGACGTGGGCTTGAGGTAGAGGAGGGCAATTGCCCTCTAGCACAGGCACTTTTGCCTTAGGGGGAGAAGTATGTGAGGCTGGCAGTCATGTCAACTCGAAGCACGGATTGTATCGATGAAAAAGCGGGCCTTTGGAGTGTTGCTCTTCGCAAAGACTCGGGCTGGAATGTCCGTACAACGGTACTTCGCCTAGCAGACGGAACTCTGGCGCTCTTCAGTCCGACTCGGGGCTTGCAAGACCAAATTGCCGAGCTTGGAACGCCTAGTTTTTTGATTGCTCCCAACCACTTTCATCATATGGGTGTTCAGAGTTACCTGGAGAAATGGCCAGAGGCCAAGGTTGTAGCTTCTGCCGGCGCGATTCCCAGGCTTGAGAAAAAGTCTGACATTGAATCGTTTGGCGATTTGGAGCTGTTGCGGAAGGAATTGCCCGACCATGTACAGCTATTGGAGGCGCCCGGACTAAAAAACGGTGAAGTCTTACTTCGTGTCGAGACCGAGAAGGGCATTGCTTGGGCTGTTAGTGACGCGTTCTTCAACATGGCTGAGCATGTGAGTGGCATGATGGGCTTTGTCGTCCGGGTGACTGGGACAAGTAAGGGGCTGCGAATCGGGAAAACCTTTACTGCTCTGGCGGTCTCGGACAAACAAGCCTACGGGAGCTGGATGCGTAAACAGTTTGATGCGGATAAACCCTCGGTGCTGATTCCTGGACACGGTGAGGTTATGAGCGAAAATGTCGCCGACACGATCGACGAACTCTTGCGTACTCGGCTGTCCGCGTAGCGGGTAGCCGCCGAATTGTGGACAGGATTGTGGACAGTCCTGGATTGTCCGGTAGAATACGCTATTTGCTGGCAGAAAAGCGAATGCGCAGGGCGTCGCCATTTTTACCGAGGGCCATCGTGAACCCCTCTATGTCTATGGCTGCGGGCATCATTGAGCCTATGCCCATGTAAAAGAGGACACTCTCTTTCTTCGCCTTGCTGCTGGCGAGGGCTTGAGCTAGTGAGCGTCCGGGCACAAAGGGGGGCTCTTGTCCGCGACCTGCTCTAATCATCTTCTTGACGATGTCGCTGTTGTCTCCCATGGCCATCACCGCAACGTCATCAAAAGTGGCGAGGTAGATAGGTTTTTGGAGCTTTGCTGCAGGCTCCATGATAATGCGTTGTTCAGGCGTAGCTGTATCGAGGTCAAACTTCCCACTGTAGTAGTCGATCTCTACGTCTCCTTCGGTGGCGATCTTGGGTTTAAACTCCGTCTTGAGTTTGACGCCCATCGACTCCATATCGCTAGTCGCCATCTTGGCGAAGACCGTCCGCATGTTTTCCATCATAGTCTTGGAGTCGGTGCTACCCATGATATAGCGCATGGACATGGGAGTTTGGTTCTTCAGCATGTCCGGCGTGATGGGCATTGTCATGGACATGACTACCCGGCCATCAAGGCTGTTTAGCCACGGGCGCATCAGCTCGTTGAGGTTGGCCATTTGATCGCCCATCATCAATGCTGTGTAGTGGCTTACTTGGTCTAGGAGTTGTTTCTTCGCTGATCCGGCGCGAAGTTCACCACTCATGATTATCATGCCGCCGCCTGTGGCTCCGAGCGTTGGCAAAAGGTCGTGATTGCTAGGAACCTGCACAGCAATGAAGGACGCAAGTGCGCTGTCCGGTGCAGGATGTAAATCGAGTAAGAGATTGACCTCGCCGGATTCTGAGGAAATGGAAATGTCTAGGCGCTCGCTCATCTCGCCGAGAGCGACACCGAGGCTGAGATAGGCATCGAGTATCCCACTGGCAAAGGGGTTGGCTTGCTCGATGCTGGCTACCGGGTTTGACAGCCTCTCTTCAATTTCGTCGTCATAAAGAGCCAGTAGAACCTGCGGATAGAGAGTGACGCCGAACTCGCTGAAATTCTCGGACAGGGTGTTGAAGGCGTAGTGGCTGGCAGCTTTCACAGCGTCTGCATCACCGATGATGGCGAGGTTGCCGACAAACTCAACGCCTTTGCCAGCGTCCTTGGCTGCGCGCCGTAATGCATCAGCATCGAGAACCTTCAGGCGCATGACGATCGGAGACTCGTACTTATTCGGACTCAGGAGTAGAGCGGCTACAGAGCCATTGATATCAGCCCCGCTGAGGTCCATACCGGCGAAGAATTCGATGCCTTGTGCAAGCTGGAATTGGGCCATTGTGGACATTCCTGGCGCGAAAAAATCCACTGCTTTGGCAAGCTCGCCAAGTGAGTTACCGGACACAAGTTGTACACTGGCAATGACGTCACTGGGCTCTTGTATGGGAACTGCCGCGGAAACTGGAGACGCTGTTGCGCCTGGAGCTACGGGCACGGTTAGAGTGCTGTCTTTGGGCTGTGAGCCGCAGGCGGAGCTGAGAAGCACAAGAGCGAAAACCGAGTTGCGAAACATGCGAACAGCTTACACACAGTTTCACAGTGTAGATACTGGTTTACTTGTTTACGAATCGGTGTCGAACTCTTCTTCGAGAACCAGGAATTCAACTCGGCGATCGGACAGACCTTACCATTTTCTATCTACTGAACCGCAATGCGACATGCATGTCTCGATTCGTGGGAAATGTGGAAACCATCATTGTCCAACTGCTAAGACACGTTGAGATACGCGGAGGGTAAGGGTGGACTGGGTCATGCAATGTCTGGCCGAATGTTAGGTGTGATTGTCAGTGTACTCTGTCTGCTTGCGTGTACGGGGGCCGCCTCTGCTGAGGGCCGAATGCGTATCTCCCGCGGAGTTGGCGCTGGTAGTGTCGAGATTCGCGGTGGACTGGCCAAACACTATACCGGTGGGTGGGCCGGACGCATTCGTTGGGCGATGATCGAGAATGAAAGCTGGGGCCTCAGCTTCAATACAGAGGTGGCCCGCCTCGATGCCATTGAGCCTGCCAGCCCACAAGCCCGTGAGCGTGTACATTTGTCCTTTGGGATGCCCTTTCACAAGAAGCTACTGGGCAATCGCTACATTCGGCTCAACGCTATTGGAGGTGCCCGTTACGGGCGCATCGTTGCCTCGGACTACTCAGTACCGAGAACTAGTTGTGATCGCGAAGTGTGCCCGTCGACCATGGAGGCTGAGGTTCCAGGTGCCAACACGGCGAGTGTCTCGGCTGGTATCGGTGCCCAGCTATGGCTCGGGCGACGTTACGGAAGCGCGTTTATTCTGTGGGCCGAGCACCGCACAGACCTAATGTATGCATGGCTACCCGGTGGCGGAAGCGCTGGACGAAGCCACATCTTTCTGGTTGGATTTGGCGGTGGTGGCCGCCTGTAGTGGGAACCTGGCGAGAGTGCAGTGCTCGATGAGGTCTTGGCCAAGTGCGTTGCAGAAGCGTCGGAGCAGTGGCCTGGGCTCAGTTCGGACACCGAGGCACTTCTGGCGTTTTGGGCATTGAAAGTC
>JAESTW010000803.1 GCA_016763395.1 Kofleriaceae bacterium | reverse complement strand
CATCAAGAATGCGGTAGCGAGAAGACGTGAAGTGTTAGGTGGTATGGCGTTGTTCATCCATCAGGTATAACTCTAATAGATGAATCGCAGTGTAAGGATGGTGTAAGGACTTAGCGCGCGAGAGAGAGACCGTACAGAAGCTCACACAGCAGCCGGCAATCGAAGAACGAAACTCGCACCGCCAAGTGGACTCTTTTGAGACTGCAAGCTTCCTCCCTGCTGCTCGGCAAGAGCACGTGCCAAGGCGAGGCCCAATCCAAGACCGGCGGGATCATCCTTGCCGGCGTTGCGAGTGAAGACCTCGAAGAGTTCATTCTGGTTTTTCCGGCCCAGCCCGGGGCCACTATCGGACACTTCGACCTCCACGCCCGCTTGGTCTTGCGAAACAGAGACGCGCAAACGTCGCTCCTCCCGCCCTCTTGAGTATTTTTCTGAGTTATCCAAAAGGTTTTGTAAGATTCGAGACAACGCATCGTCGTCGTACGCGGCCTCAATATCGGGCGCAATCGTTGTTTCGATAGTCATGCCCGCTGTTTCCAGTGCGTGCCTCATGCGCTCCACCACCTGCGTCACAGAGTTGGAGACATTCCCTTTTTGCACTCGCAAGGATAGTCCCTTGCGCTCCATTTGACTGAATCCCAAAACATTGGACACAACTCGTCCGAGTCTCTGCGCTTCGTCCGAGATCTTCCTTGCATACTTCTCTTTTGCGTTCTGGTCACCCAGTCCCTCCGCCAACATATCGCCGTAGAGTTGTAGACTGGCCAAAGGAGTCCGCAGTTCGTGAGCCGCGGCAGCAGCAAACTGAGACCGCTCTCTTGCCAGTTGCTCTGATTTGGCCACAGAATGCACCAAGAAGAACAAGAGTATCGTGGCGAGTAGACTACCAAGCACGAAACGCCAGAGAAACGCAGAGCGCAACCCCGTGGCCTCGGCCTCGGCAACCCCCTGCTTGTCCGAGATATCCGCTATTAGCAGCCAACCTGGAATCGTAGGTATCGCAACGCTGTGAGTATAGGAATCTCCAGCCGTGGAAGGTGCAAAGGATAGCTCGTAGGACTGAGCCCCTATTTTGTCAACCCAGCGATTTACGTCCGACACCCGAACCACAAAGCCCTGGCTTAGGCCGCCCTCAGAACTCTCAATGCGGCGAAGTGCCACGAGCTCAAGCGCACCCTCGAGCTCCACCTGCCGCCACAGAAATCCGTGAATAGCGACCTCGACAGACGTATTCTGAACGTCCGCTAAGGCCTCTTGTCCTGGATTCTGGCTAGGCTGCTTTTTTTGATCTCGCAGCTCCTGAAACACCGCATTGGCGTTCATGTTCTGGACAAAATCGGCCTGGCGGAATGTTTGTTGTTGGACGGGAGCTTGCTGAGCGATTGCCTGCTGAGCGATTTCCTGTTGACCAACAGCCTGCTCACCAATGGCCTCCACCGCCGGCGGCGTTTCCTCCGGCATCTCTCGCATGGCGACAACCCTTGCGTCCGGGCTGCCTGATTCCGATAGCACATCTTGATGGCGACGGAGCGCGGCGAGCTTTTCCTGGTTGCGCCAAAGCTCCCGTTTGTCCGAGAACTCAGCCAGTTCCTCGTTCACAGGAGGAATCGTGAGTATCCCGGCAGTATCAATCTGAAAATGCACAGAAATCAAGGAATCACCAGTTGCTGCAACTAGCGGTGATGGATTGACGGCTTTTCCTTCGGACAGACCTCTGGGATCATGAAACAAGTTTTGATAGTGGTAGTAGGGACGCTCATCTTCACTCTTCCGAAGAGTATCCAGTCTACTGGCGAGCCTCATTCCAACTCGCGATAGCTCCTCCTTCACGGCGATTACTGGGGCCTCTCTGCGGTTTTTCGCGCTCATTTGCGCGCCACTCCACCCAACCTGAAACCAACTCCCCAGTAAAATAGCAAGCGTCAGGGCAGCCAACACCGCGGCCCTTCTTGTCCGGGGCGAATCTGAATACCAACTTGCGCGCATCTAGCCTTCGCCCCAGCGATATCCAATGCCCTTAACCGTGACAAGAAATCTCGGTTTTGAAGAGTTGTCCTCCAGTTTTTTGCGCAAGGTTGCCATCGCCATATCGACAGCTCGTGTCTGAATACTCCCGCGAGCGCCCCAAACCGACTCCAAAAGCTCTGCTCTCGATACCGAATTCGGACGGCTGCGGTAGAGCAATCGAATAATGCCGGCCTCTCGAGGAGACAGGGAAAACTCCACCTCTTGGCGTGTTCCCCGAAGTTGTCCGAGTTCCAAGTGAAGCTGCCCTAGTTCGATAACGTCACTCGCTGCGTTGCCCAGGTGCCGACGTCCGAGAGCTCGAACACGAGCCAGGAGTTCCCGCGCCGCGAATGGCTTGGTGAGATAATCGTCCGCGCCCTCGCTAAGGCCCGCGACTTTGTCGTCTTCACTCGCCCGAGCAGTCAACATCAATATGCTCATGGTTGGCCGAGCCGCGCGAAGCCGTCGACACACTTCCATACCGTCCATCTTGGGCAACATTCGATCGAGCAGCACTACATCAAAGTGCTCAGCAACGCCGACTTCGACAGCAGCAGCGCCATCGGCAACGCATGTGACCGTGTGACCATCACCAACCATCAGGTCAAACAGACCTTCACGAAGCGAGAGCTCGTCCTCCACAATCAATATGCGCATAGCGATAGTGTCGCACTAGACGACACCCAACGTGTGTAAGGAAGCTGTAAAACGATGAGCTACGCGACTCGCCTTCGGCGGAAGGTGAATGCGAGCACGCCCAAAAACAGAATCCAACCACCATCACTAGAACCTGAGGATTGGCAACCACAGCCGCCACCATCGGTCGGTGTACACAAGAGTTCTCCACCGACGAGCGTAACTTCATCGATGCCCACCTCAATCAGTCGGTCTTCGATGTCGCCCTCGTTCTGAACTGTAAATCGCAATTTCACATTGTCCGTGGCATTTAGCGCCGGAAAGGTCACGCTGCGCATGTCCCAGCGAAAGAGTTCACCGGTATCGATCGCATCGATCTCCGTCCAAGAACTACCGCCGTTGTTCGATAGCTCAACCACTAGGTGTTTCTCCATCGATGGATCTAGCGAGCCGTTGGCCCGGCTAAACGCGAAATACCAAAGGCGATAGTTGATACCAGTAATCTTGTTCCAAGTTCCGACCTCTAACTTGGACGAGACCAGCGAAGTCTTTCCGATAACAGCGCTCTCATCCCATTCTCCTTCAAGTCCGGTGATCCATGCGCTAGAACTTTCTCCACTTCCGCCACCTCGGGGTTGCACAACCCGTCCACCGAAAGTCGAGAACGAGGGAACACCGTATTCCCATGCGCCTTGAGCCGCTGGCGTTTTGTCGGAGACTTCCCACGTTTGCATTTCCGCAACACCGGTAACCTGCACAGAAGGCACAATGCCGACGGAAACACTCGCTTCATCAGACCAGCTCTCACCCCCAAGAGTGGTCACTACTTCAAATTCGACATCTTTGCTGCATGCCTTGGCCCGGACTTCTACCTCAAGCTGGACATTGATGGTGTTTCCACCCTCCAAATCGATGGGGTCCATCGCCTTGAGTTTGAGATTGCCACCTGACTTGAGCGCAAAGGTGATTCCCTGAGCCAGCTCATTCCCTCTGTTAGAAAGTGAAATCGTTATTCGGACAGTTTCGCCGGGCTCAAGAACGCCGTTTCCGTCCACTTGGTCCGGTGCTTCCTCAACGTCTGTAATTGCCAAATCTGCAGTAGCGGTTTGACTGCCCGGACCGAATATACCGAGCAGATGTTGCACAGAATTTTGCTGTTCATTGCCACACCCGCATGGTCGGGGCGAAGACTCACCACAATCAGCAGAAATGTCTTTGAACTTCTTGGGCCCGCAACCGCTAAGGTAGGTCATTGGATCTTCGCAGAGCAAAATATGCTCGAGCCCCAATACGTGTCCGGACTCCTGCGCTACCACCTCGCACAAGTTCTGCGCATTGCCACCCAAGGTCTCCGCGAAGGTAAAGTTAATCGAGTTGGGTAAGACCCCGCAGGAGAAAGGAGCGATTCCGCCAGCGCCGGGCGCTACGTCATTGGCATTGCCAGCCACGATCGATTCAAAGTGTGGAATGGTGCCAGGATCTTGATCGGTAATATTGATATTAAACGCCGCGTACTGATCTCGGACACACGCGACAACCTCGTCCCACACTTCATCTCCATAGGGAAATGGTTGTATGTTCACGGTGTTCGGCACGATCTGAGATATGTTCTCAATCGCGTTATCCGCACCGGGCGTAAGCGTGCAGCCATCGGCGCATCGATTCAAAAACAGTAGCCTGGGCACGTCGTCTTCGGCGGCGACAAAGGTCGGCTGATCGACCCAAACATACGATCCGCGGGCACTATCGGATAAAGCACTGTTGGATCGGGCACTGTCCGCTCGCTTGATGTCCTCGGCGTGAACGGTGCCAAGCATCGCAGTCAGAAATACAAACGCTGAACTAATACGAACAATAGAAAACACGCTACATGGTG
>JAESTW010000802.1 GCA_016763395.1 Kofleriaceae bacterium | reverse complement strand
GCAAACTTAACCACCTTGGTCACCTTGCCATTCATATCGAAAATCGGATTGTAGGACGCTTGAATCCACACCTCTTTCCCACCTTTGCCCAGCCGCTTGTACTCGCCAGCATCAAATTCTCCCTTGCCGAGTTTTTTCCAAAAACTCACATATTCGGCGGAGGAGGCGTAGCTTTCCTCGCAAAAGAGGCTGTGGTGTTTCCCTACGATTTCGCCGAGCGAGTAGCCAACGACGCCTAGGAAATTTTCATTTGCATGAAGAACAATTCCCTCAAGGTCAAACTCGATGACCGCCTGGATCCTATTGAGCGCGGTAACAAGTCCGCGGAGGTCCTGTAGGTCTTGGGTCGCTTGTTCTGCTTTGGAATCTTTTTTGTCTGGCATGTTGATTTTGTTCATCCTCTTTAAAACGTGGGTCGGAAGGATCCGAAATAAAACTGGGTACACCCGCAACAATTTCCTGGGGCATGCAACATCTGTATCGGAGCACGGAGACAAATCTTTAGCCTCAGCCGAGGGCCAGAGCAGAGAATTATCGAATGAGGACGCGTCAAGTTCAAAGCTAGTTTTTTGTGCTGTGAAGGGATCCCAGCGATCGCCCAAGCTGGCGAAAGCAAACCGCCGTCCACTACCTTCTTCAACGTCATCGCAACTATGTTGTCGAGGGGAACTATTTCTAGGACGCAAAAATCCTATTGGATGCCCGAACACTTGCCAAATCCCTCGACGCCGAGAACACGAAGCTTACGAGTTCATATCGTTTCAGTGATCGGACAAGCATGCGAAAGGAAGCTCGTCGCACTCACCTTGTCCTGGGTTCTCTTCGCAATCAAGTTCCTAGGCGAGCTGCTGTTCAGATGCGGGGCCTGAAACACTTGGCAGCGGTGCCCAAGAGAGGCGAGACCTGGAGCTACAAAGACCAGATGAGCTTGCACCGCCGTATCGGCCTATCTCCATTTGAGCTGCACAAGAGCCTGTAGAACCGACTTATCCACAGAGAATCTGAGAATCGGTACTTCGTCCCCACCACTTGCTACACTCCGCGCATCCACAGTGACGAGTTCCGACAAGCAAGTTGAAGGTACGATCGATCGCATTGTCTTTCAGAATCCAGACAATGCGTTCACTGTTGCCAAGCTGAGTCTTGAGAATGGCGAGGAGGTGACGGTGGTCGGGCCGCTGATGGGCATGCAAAAGGGTTCTCCGCTTTTGCTCAGTGGGGAGTGGATTGAGGACAAGCGTTTCGGACGGCAGTTTAAGATTGAGTCGTTTCAGGTGCAGTCGCCGCAAACGCTCTTGGGTATTGAGCGCTATTTGAGTTCTGGGTTGATTCCGGGGATTGGCGAGGAGTTGGCTAAGCGCATTGTTGCGGAGTTTGGCCTAAAGACCTTCAATATTATCTCTACGGCGCCAAAGCGACTAACGCAAGTAGATGGCATTGGACCTTCGCGGGCTACGAAAATCACCGCAGCCTGGAAGGACCACAAAGAGATTCAAGAGGTGATGGTCTTTTTGCGCGGACACGGGGTTAGCGCTGCCTTTGCGGCTCGTATATACAAGCGATACGGGGGCGATTCGATTGATATCGTCCGGGCAAATCCGTACAGACTTGCGCTGGACATATGGGGAATAGGTTTTAAGAGTGCGGACGCGATTGCACTCAACTTGGGTATTGCGCGTGATGCGGGTGAGCGGATTGAGGCAGGATTCCTTCACGTACTCGGACAATTGAGTGAAGACGGCCACGTACATGCGCCACAAGAGCATTGCGAAGAGACAGCAAGTGCGCTGCTCGGTGTCGACAAGGCACTGATTGCACCAGCGATTGATAGACTACTCACCTCGCGGCTTATTGTCCGGGAGAGAATCGGTAGTGATGCCATGGTGATATCACTTACCGAGCTACACGAGTGCGAATGCAAAGCGGCTGAGTACTTTTCGCTGATTGCTCGAACCGAGCACGACCCGGTTCAACTTGATATCGAGGAATTCCTCAAAGACTACCAAGAACGCTACGAGATCACGCTGGCGCCGCAACAAAAGCAGGCAATCGAAGCCGGCGTCCGAGATAAGTGCGTTGTGATTACTGGCGGACCGGGTGTTGGCAAAACCACCATCATTCGCGCCTTAGTACAGATATACGAGCGCGCCAACCGAGAAATCGCCCTGGCTGCGCCTACCGGACGAGCGGCCAAACGGCTATCAGAGAGCACCGGACAAAATGCTCAAACACTGCACCTGCTACTGGAATTCCAGCCCCAGTCGGGCGGTTTTGAACGCTCTGAGTCCAATCCTATTGATGCCAACATTGTCATTGTCGACGAGGCCTCCATGGTCGACATCGGGCTCTTCGCCTCCTTAGTCTCTGCCCTGCCCCCAGACGCCAACCTCATTATGGTCGGCGACATCGATCAACTGCCTTCTGTCGGTCCAGGCTCAGTTTTGGCTGACTTGATAGCGAGTGCTGTACCAACGGTGGTCAAATTAACAGAAATTTTCCGACAAGCAGCCCAGAGCGCCATCATTGTCAGCGCTCACGCAGTCAACCGAGGAGAGATGCCCGACCTCAGCCCGCCTGCCGGTGATGCCCCGGACAGAAGTGACTTCTACTTCATAGAACGAGACGATCCCATCGCCGCCCGAGAAACTGTAGTCGAACTAGTCTCGGACAGAATCCCCAAACGCTTTGGCTTCGACCCGCTGCTGGACATCCAAGTCCTCACGCCCATGCACCGCGGCGAGCTGGGAACGACCGCGCTCAATCTAGCGCTACAAGAGACAATTGGCGGCAAAAGTGGCAGCCCAGAGATCAAGCGTGGCACCCGGGCCTATCGCGTAGGCGACAAAGTCATGCAAATTCGCAACAACTACGACAAGGAGGTCTTCAACGGCGATGTCGGTATCGTGAAGTTCGTGCATCCCCAAGAAGGCGCACTGCATGTCGAGCTCTTGGACGGACGACTCATCCACTATGAGAGAAACTCCCTTGATGATCTGATGCACGCCTTTGCCATTAGTGTGCACAAAAGCCAAGGCTCAGAATACCCCTGCGTGATCCTACCTTTACTTACCCAACACTATATGATGCTGCAACGCAACCTCTTGTACACCGCCCTCACTCGCGGCAAAGAGTT
>JAESTW010000801.1 GCA_016763395.1 Kofleriaceae bacterium | reverse complement strand
TCAAAAACAATGTAATGACAGCGAACGTCGACACTGCCTACTTGGAATTCAATACTAAGATTTCACTAGACGACATCGAGGATGAACCGGACTTCATTCACGAGGACTCTGAGAACAACGAAGCCAAGGCTGTCCGAGTACCAATATCCAAAAAATGGCTCATGCATTATGGCTCACGAGTCCTGGTCGATCGCAATAAGGCAGAAGCCAACATCGGCGCCTCAAAAACTCGGGCCAACCAACTGCGCTCAATGCTGGGAATGAACCTACAAGCTGGCAAAGTCGCGTTCCCACAGAGCCCTGTTTGGTTGCCAAGGCTCTCCGTTGGTGAAGCTGTAAAAGCAGGTGCTCGGCGTTATCACGGTGTCGGTTGCCAAAAACCTCGATTCTAGTACTGAAGAGCAAAAGCTTGCGTATCCGTGCGAGCTTAGCTACCCTTTTTGTATGCGAATACCTATTGTCCTTTGTAGCTTGGCCTTACTCGTTAGTAGTTGCAGTAAAGAACCTGAGACGGTCGTAGAGAGTCCAACAGGCAACACAGCAGAAACGCCTAAAGAGGCACCTCCGATTGTGGCCAAAGCGTCTATCGCATCGGTGATTCTCTCAGACGATTGTCCCGACGAAGTAGTAAAATCTGTAACGGCAGCACGCGAGATTGCACCCGCAGGCAAGCGCTCCTCAGCTGGAGATATGGCTGGAGATATGGACATCCGAGACGTGGAGTGTCAGCAATCGATGATGCAAATCGCATTTGATGGCCAAGGAGACAGCGCCGCAAAAGTTGAAGTCAAAGCTGTCCGCATATTGTCCGAAAACGGTGAATTCTTGGCTCTTCTCAAGAGTCGAAGTCCCAGCATTTGGACCAAAGATCGCTACGGACAATGGAATGGCGAAATCCCCGCTAGTTCCTCGATTAAGACTCGCTACAAATTATCGGTACCGAACTGGACCGAGCTTGAGAATAAGAGCGACAGTCCCAATTCTATGCGGGTTCTAGAAGTGGAGTTGGACATAGGCGGGGTACTTCAGAAAGTGAGTACAAAATTTCGTCGAGTGATGGCTCCACCGGCGATGATGATTCAGACGTGAGATATCGGGCTCTCGCCGCCCTACTTCTGCTCGCCTCTTGTCGGGCAGAAGCTGGCAACAAAGCTACCGGAGCAATAGCTGGCACGTATCAGGAGATGCCCTGGACAGACTCCTGGCTCGAAGGGGAAGCAGAACGCTATTTAAGGGATAGTGATTTTCGCCGCCAGGTCATGAAAGACTCTTTAACCAACAAAGAGAATTTCTATGCGCAATCCCGACTTCGCTCGTACGGACTTGTCGATAGAGGCTGGGATAAACTGCCCGCCTGGAATCCGAGAATACAACGAATTGACACCCTCTTTGTCGACGGTCTGATCGCGGGCAAGCCAGTAGAGCTCTCCCAGGCAAAGCCGCTATGGGATGGAACAATCCCCACCAAGTTGTCGGCTTGGGTGGCACTTGGACGGCGAGTGTTTTTTGAGTATCCGCTGAGGGCAGAAGTATTCGCAGAGCACGGATTGCGCTCGAGTGAGAGAAGCAAGCGGCTGGGACTCTTTGCCAACCAGAAAGGAATTTGGCCTGGGGTCATCGCCTTCGAGGACTTTGAAGGCAAGCCAGCGCTAGGAATAACCTGCGCTCTGTGCCACGTAGCCGAGAAAGATGGCAAAATGGTAGTCGGACAGGCTCGTCGTCAACTGGACTACGGCGAAATGCGCCTGACATATTTTCGAGATACTGGAATCTTCGTGTCCGAAGATTTGAAGCGGCGTATGGCGGGATGGGGGCCAGGCCGTGCAGACATCACGCAAGACGATGATGAAGACCCTGTGGCAATTGTCGATCTCTGGGGAATCCGGGACCATGAGTACCTCACACAGTCAGGAACGATCCGTCACGTGCACCCAGCAGCCTTGGCGATTCGCCAGGAAACACAGTTTATGCACGCGAGTGAGGAAATGGTACGTCCGCCTCGCCCGCTTGCTTGGGCATTGGCAATGTACCTATATTCAATCGAGCCGCCTCCTGCGAAAACCTCTCATGACCCAAATTCCCTGGGGAGCGGCCACCGACTTTTTGACAAGCACTGCAATCACTGTCATAGCGATGCCAACTTTGCCGGCAAGCCTGTCTCTGCTGTGTCGATTGGTACAGATATGGCTTTGGCGGGAGGCCAGGCCAGGGGAACCGGACTCTACCGCCCGTCCCCTCTCACTCGAGTTGGCGACGCTGCCCCTTATTTCCATGACGGTACGGTAGAATCTCTCGAATCACTTTTGGACGAAAATCGCGACGTGCCAGGACATCTGTATGGCGTAGATCTGGGAGCAAAGGAGAAGCGAGACCTACTGGTTTTTCTCAGGAGTCTTTGAGTCCCCCCTTATAACCTACCTCTCCCACAAAGTGAGACAACGCCAAGGCGAAGTTGTCACGTCACTTGCAATCTCAACGGATATTCACCCAATCACCGTCACTCGATGGAGTTTATGATGTCCGATCAATACAACAGACCAAACAATCTATCCCCACAACAGCCTCCATATGCCTCAAACCAAGGCTATGGCGGACAAGGTATAGCGCCAACGCAGATATACCCAGTGCAGGCGCAACCGCAAGCCCAGGCGCAACCGCAACCGCAACCGCAACCCGCCTTCCCCGATGTGCACACTCAACTCGGTCACCAGCCAGCCTATCAAGCCTACGCGCAGCCACCTCAGCCGGCTGCCCAGCTTCCACCGGCGGCACAAGCAATCTATAACCAAGCCCCGACTCCGCAATACACGCCGCAAACAAGCCACGTCCCGAATACCGGGCCAGTCGCGGGATACGGACAGAATTACGGACAGAACTACGGGCAGGCGGTCATCGGACAGAACACCGGACTACAACCGGGATACGAGCAAAGCGCCAGCCAACCACCACAGAGCCTTGGGGGCTATGGACAGGAAGCACATGCGGGGCCGGGATTCACTCGAGAGACTGCTGCACCCTCTGGTATTTCTCCACGAATCCACTTTATTCGCCTCGTCTATTTACACCTCACCCTGGCCATTTTTGCCTTCACCGGATTTTCCTTCTTGTTGCGAAACAACGAGACGATCTACAAGCTAATTTCCTTCCCCATCATCAAGTTCGCGATACTGGGAAGCTCCTACAATTGGGCGATATTCTTACTACTCTTTGTAGCGGTCGGATGGGTGGCAGACAAGTGGGCGCAAAGGCGCGGTTCAAAAGCCATTCAGTACATGGGGCTCGGACTCTACGTTCTAGCTGAAGCCATCATCTTTTTGCCTCTGCTCTACGTTGCTGAGCTCAAGGGCGCGAAAATCATGGC
>JAESTW010000800.1 GCA_016763395.1 Kofleriaceae bacterium | reverse complement strand
TCTCGTCGGACAGGCAATCATTGGAGCAGCCATCGCCGTCCGAGATGTTGCCATCATCGCAGGCTTCACCAGTATCGAGTACCGAGTCGCCGCAAGCCTGAACAGGGTTATCCTTGGCAAACCGCGCCTCATCGCCGTCGTTACATCCCATGCTACCCAAGAATAAGACCATAAGTAGCCATACTCTTGGCTTCGCACCAAAGTTCAATTCCCCCGAATTCATTGCTTTTATGCTAACAGAAAGGTTCTCATGCAAGTGAAGATTGCCAGCGTGTGTCGCCGAAGTGAGTTTGCCTAAGCGGAGACACCTTTGGGGCTCTCGCACACACAATCGTCTGCGCCGAGAGGCACGATGGTTACGCGTGTCCCCTTCTTTTTTTTGGGTGTCCGAATACAAAAAGTCCCTGTTTCAAATTGCATTGAAACAGGGACTTTAACACTGACCCAGCCAGTGTTCCGCTACCGGCACACGCCGGGAATTATTAAGAAATTTGGACTTCTACGAAGAAGTGGAATCCCGGAAGAGCTGGAGGATTTCTACTTTAATATAGCCATTGAAGCAGGTTGGTGCATTTGACCGCACGTCGATTTTCCAACCCGGTTCCATCGCTTTGAGCAGGAGCGGAAGCATATCTTTCGACTTTGGGTCATTTCGATCGATCACAAACCATTTATTGTAGTTTGTATTCGGACAAAGATGCGTTGAGGTAGCTGCAGGCAACCGCAATTGGATCATATCTCGTCCGACTTCTAGGCCCTCTAGTTTGGCGCTTCCGTGCCAGACCGGTACGTCGGCAAAGGCCGTTCCTGTCAAAAGAAGCATTAGTGGTGCAATTAGTAATGTATGTGATTTTTTCATCATTCGTTTCTCCTGTTACAGACATTGTGTCTTTGTGTGATTTCACTATACGCGGCTAATCGGTTTTATACTTGCCATACAATCCCCACACATTTGCGCTTCCGTCTCAGAAAAATTCGTTACTCTTTATTCTAAAGGTTAATCTGTTGTGGACGACAGATACAGCACGACAAGGAGCACATTGAAACAACTATGAACTCTTCAGATACAATCTCGAAATCTGATTTTGCACCCACTGGAACTACTCGTAGTGAACGCTACGATGAATGGCGTGAGAGTATATCCGTTCTCTTTGAAGTGGATATCGTCGATGAGTTTGCGGACGCAAATTTCGATGTCCGGTTGCGAAGCTATTGGTTGGGAGCTGCGGTTGTCGTCGAGACCACAACTTGTGCACAGTGGTTCCGCCGGCCCGCGTCCCGTATTGCTCGAGATGGCCTAGATCACTACATCATCCAACTCTTCACTAGTGGGGGGTGCGTCATTGAAGGAACCCGGCAAACCGGGCCAGGAGATATTCTAGTAATCGATGCCGCTCAACCCTACAGTGCTGTGACAAGCGACTTTTCAAATGTATCGCTTGTGCTACCTCGAAACTCGTTGGCACCACTACTAGAAAAACCGGACGAGGTGCATGGCAAGGTGTTTTGCGGGAACACCGCAGTGACAAAGATACTGCACAATCACCTTCTAGCCTTCTCTCACAACCTTCCGCAATTGGACACACAGAGTGCCAACGCACTACTGTTGCCAACCTTGCATCTAATTGCTGCGGCGATTAATCCTAGTCTTACAGGCAATGACGAGGTAAGGCGGACAACTCGTTGGGCACAACAACAGCGAATCAAGGATTTGTTGCGTAGTCAGCTGAGTGACTATACATTGGCCCCGGACGACATCGCCCAGTGTTGTCGTCTTTCTCGCTCAGAACTGTATAGACTGTTCGAAGTAGAAGGTGGGGTGATGCGGTTTATCAACCGCGAACGGTTGCGAATAGCTGTACAGATCCTGCTTAGGCCTCGCTCATCTAACCTGTCCATGCAGGAGATCGCCGATGAGTGTGGGTTTCGCAGCCACTCTCAGTTTTGTCGGAGTTTCCGAAAACAGTATGGAATGTCTCCTAGGGACTTCAGAAAAACACCAGTCAATGCGTCATACTCTCAGCGAAGTACAAGGTTGGGAAGCCGGCAGTATGAGAGTTGGATCTCCAGACTGTAGGGAGTGAAGCTCGCGGAACAGTTGGCACTGCTGACGGAACAAAACGCTGCGCTGACAGAGTAGGTGGCCGACCAAGAAGTCGACAACGCCCGGCGCAGTCTGGCAGAGGTGGGCTTGTTCGCGGGTGTAGAGCAGGGCACGCGGGGCGGAAACAAACCTCCAGAATGATTCTCAGGCAAGTGAAGAATGCAACATGTCGCCGAAGTGAGTTTGCCTAAGCGGAGATACCAATATTGTGCGGCCCAAATTCGTCGCTGAAACGAGTCCGCTACGGAGTAACGACGTGACTTTGAGCCGGTCACGTTCTTGCGGTACAAAGGCAACATGGCGAACAGACGGGCAGCGGGCCGAACTCCGTGGATTGTGAGTCGATATCGCACCGCACGCGAGGAGGCGGCGCAAAGCAATTCGTCACATGATTCGTCGAAAGCTCCTGAGCGATTGCTGACGGATGCGCGCAACCTTGCCGGTGATGCGGATGCCGGACACCAGATGCAAGCCTTGGCCTACGCTACCGAATCCATACACAGAGCGGCGATCGCGGCCGACCCAAAACTCTGGCATTCGGTAGTCGAGGAGGCGCAAGCCTTGGCAATTTCCCTAACGGCACGTCTCGATATCAAGCCAAACGACTCGAAAGCGTCGATGCTGTTTTCTGATGTCTTTCACGCAAAGGGTACCTTTTTGCTCCATGCAGGCGATGTATGGAATGCAACTTGGTGCTCGCTATTTGCTCACTCTTTGGAGAGTGGACAACGGGTCCCCCCGCACATTGACTGCGATGCTGGGGCGCGAGCTTTGTCGCGTATTGGACTGGGCCAAGCGATCGAGCTTGGCGACGAGGCTACGCGCGTCCGAAGATTGCGGCTGCGTGGTGACTATTTGGAAGCCTTGGTTCATGCGGATCGCGCGTTGAGTGCTGGCCCCGAGGATGCCCTGGCCATGCTGCAGCTACAGCGCGCTCTCTGCCAGGTCCAATTGTGTGCATCGACCGCCCCCCTCAAACGTTGGCGCGAACAAGCCAGCTCGGCCCCCGATACCGCAGGCTGCCTCCTCCTTCTACTCTACGCCTACGCGGTGCCGTCGAAGACAGAGGCAAGGATGCTGACGGTTCCGGACGGAATCTCGGACACACACAAGGTCGCCCAAGTCGTGCACGATCTCTACAACGTGACCACGCCCATAGAAGACCGGGTACTGAGTCTTGGCAGCGACCTGCATTCGCTACTTCCGAGAGTGCCTCCCGAAGTCGGGTTGGTCTTTCTCGTATGCGCAGCGCGTTGGCTTTATAGGCGTAAGAAAATGTCGCTCTTTACGCTAGTGCGATCAGCCTACCGTCAGTTCTCCGAATCCTTGAGCGGTGACGAGAGTAGTGACGTGCTGGGCCTGATGAGTGACATGCATACGCGGCTCGGGCGCATGCCAAAGCAAGAACAACATCCACTGTACGTATACCCGGATTGGGCCCGGCGTACTGGATATACCGCCGCCATCATAACAAGGCTTGCGGCCGAGTTCGGCACCGCGCGGGTGCGACGACTCTTTACTCCGAGCCACCGCAAGAAACGCCTCCGGGATGAGGAACGCGAGTCCCTGCACGCGCTTGTGGCATTGCATCTAGGGCGCATGAAGGGCCCGTTCATGAAAATCGCGCAACACGCCGGCTACCTCGGACTTGATCTTTCCGAGCGGATTGACGGCGGTCTCCATGAACTCTTCGACAACTCTCCAAGCGCGTCCCCAGAGTCTGTCCGAAACATCGTGGAGAGCGAACTGGGCCTGCCACTGGGCAAGGTGTTTCTCGAATTCTCCGAAGAGCCGATCGGATGCGGCAGTATTGGTCAAGTTCATAGAGCAGTGCTTCTCAGCGGAGAAACTGTGGCAGTCAAGGTGCAGTATCCGGGCGTCGAAGAAGCCATTGGGCACGACTTTTGGAACCTATCGCTGCTCTGCCCTATCGCAAAATTGCTAGCGCCAGGACAGGATTGGGCGGGACTCCTCGAAGAAGCGCGGAAGCTAGTCACCTTGGAGTGTGACTACCTGCGCGAAGCCAAGATCCAGTCGCTATACCGAGAGGCTTACGAAGGTCATCACTACACACGAATCCCGGTGGTCTATCACCAATTCGTTACCAAGCGTGTCCTCACGACCGAGTACATTGATGGAGCTTCTTTCCTCGACTACACCGCGAGCTTGACCAAAGATCGAAATGACCGGCTTGTCGAAGCACTCTTTGAGTTTGTGAACACTCCGGTTGATGGATCGCTAACGTACGTCGATGGCAATCCCGGCAACTTTCTATTTCGCGACGAGCATATGTATGTTCTCGACTTTGGGAGTGTCGTCGAGCTCGGTCCTGAAGCAATGCGCGGCTATCTCGAAATCGCCTTGGCTGTTACCAGCCAGAATATGCCCCTGTTTCGCCGAGCAGTGCGTGAGTACGGGTGGGCCATCGACCCAAACCATTTTGACTATCAGTCCGCGCTTACCGCGGCTGGCTTGAACAGCGCAGGGATCGCCGTGCGTCCCGATGGACGACTCAAGGTCAATGCGCAAAGTGTGCAAGAACTTCTGAAAGCGATGATCACGATTGATGGGTCGGCAGCACAACCCGAGTGGTCCTTCTTGGTGCGCGGGCAGGCAGCTCTGTTCTGCCTTCTCGGTCATCTCGG
>JAESTW010000799.1 GCA_016763395.1 Kofleriaceae bacterium | reverse complement strand
GCCCCTTAGCGGTTAGCTGAGTCGCACTCGGAAACTACCTTGAGCAAGTCTCCACCGTTGGCTTGGCTCGTTGCTAGCGCGCAAGTACGGCATAGCTCGTCGAGGCCACTTGCCACGACTTCGAAATTACAATTGCTGTCTCGTGAACAGTCGAGGAGTTGGCGCAGGTCACTAGCACCGCATGAGGGGAATAGTCCCCGGTCGCGACCGCCGTGTCCCGGACAGTCGAGTGGCATATTGGGAAGTCCCGGACGATTGGCAAACCTGGCTGGCAAGCAATCCAGAGAACATCTACCCTCGTCGGTGTCTCGCGCATCCGGATCTTGGGAAGTAAGGGAGAGCTGCACGTTTCGCTCGCACTCTTCGCGGAAGGACAGAAATCCGCTGCCTTCGCTAAGAGATTTTCCGTCACAGCAATCGGCAGCACACTGATTGATATCTAGATTGAAGCGCGGAGAGACGTCTTTAGTAAAGTCTGGTGCGACCTCTATGTCGGTCTGTTGTACGACGTGACAAATACGGTCGCCCCTAGATTGAGCCAGTCGGTTGATGCCATCATTGCTGTTCTCAAGTTCGTCGACGTACCACTGAACGAGGTTGCCGAATTCCAGTGGCGTAACCATACAAGCGCCGGTTCCGTTGACCTGGCTACACTCGAGTGCGAGTAGCTCTTCTTCGGAGAGAAGCTCGATAGATTGTCCGACATCGCTGGTACTAATCGCAAGGAATTTACCGTCGCTAGTAATCGGGAATCGTTTGAGGATTTCATCCATCACGACTTTGATCGTGGCTGCCATTTGCTTCTTTTCACTCTCGGCAGCAGCCGCGGACAAATCTGGCGGGCTACCGGAGAAGGTAATCCATGCAGTTGTCCACATCTCACACTTTCTGCCGGAGAAGACAGCCTCTTGCCAGTCTAGGGCGTGTACCCGCAGTGCTTGATCGTGTGTAATAAAACGGTAGGGGAAGGCCAGCATCTGAGTCTCTAGCAGGATGTCTGCGTTGCCCCGGACAGGTATTTGTTCGATCAAGCCTGACGTCGGAAACTCGATGAATTGCTTTGCCTGCCAAGGCAATCCTCGGACATTGAGCCCGGAGAGTCTTGCAGCGATCGATGGATTCAGAATCGCATCCATCTGTACCGCGTTGCCTTTTAGCGTCGTGTAGTTAATTTGTTCATTGCAAAAGAGGGGACGCAAGGTGTACATCGCTTTTTGCCAATCTGCACCGGCAAGCCTGACTTCTCCCAGTCTGGCCTTTTCGACGTTGAATTGCCCACGCTCGATGATTGTCTGTAAATCGGCAGCAGGAGCCTGGTATGGTGTGATTAGCTGCGCGTGAGACTCGGATTGCAGAGCCCGCGGGGGCATGAGGAAGCGATGCGATCCGAAGCCACCACCAAACCAGTGAGTCCATGGCCGCTTGAGCTCGTTCATGATTGGAGACATGTGCATGCCACTTGGATCGTGGTCTGTCGGAGTTAGGTGACACTGAGCGCAGCGAGTTGGGGTTGCGTTGACTGCCATAAGCCCACCTTCCTCTGCACTGGGAAATGTCTCATAGAAGTTGTATTTCTTAGTGATTGGGTCCCAAGCGAACATCTCGATGAACTGAAGCTCGAATTCGCCCGGCTTTTCTTGCGATTCCTCTGGAGCGCTAATGAAGAACTCGGCCGCTTTGTTGCCGGTGCAAACCGTACTAACAATGCGGGGGAAGGTGACCACACAACGGCCCTCGTCATCGGTCTCACCCGCTTCGTCAAACTCGCAGATTTCACGCTTTTTGTCGGCACAGGCTTGATCGGACAAACCACTACAATCCGTCGCGTCAATTCGAGCCTGTGTTTCGTCGCTGCCATTGCCCGGCCCACGAAAGAGATCGTCGGACAAGATGAATGTTCTATAAGTATTGGTTGCGCATTGCTGAATTTCTGCAACCCCTTGGAGTACCGAGGCGTAGTCTCCTTCTAGTAATCCGAGTTTCCCGGAGTCGCTTTTCATATTCTGCGCTTTTAGGTAGAGCGCAATCGGGTCATTCCGGTCGGTCAACACGTCGCCAATTGCGTCGCATTTGTCGCCTTGGCAATTGGGCTGAGAATCCGGATCACTAGAACAAGAAAAGATGGATGCGCCAGCGAGGATGAGGAGGAGTGGGATTGATTTCATATGGATTGCTCAGATGGAGTCGTTGGAAGATCCGCTCGCGGGCTAAGAATAGCACTAAGCGTGCCACTATCACCCAATAGGAAACTACGTGATTACTGGCAGTTGCTCTTGCCTCCTGGGACCGGTTAACCCACATACGCCGATAGGGTATGGCGACAGTAGCCACCCAGGGGATCGCATAAATGACAGAGTTCTAGGTGTTTAGCGTGCGTACACTTTGGAGTACACTTTGCAACACAGCCAGAGAAATCCCCACCCAAGCTTGGAGGCTGGTGTTAAAAGAATTCAACACCCAGACCTCCGCTCATTTCTGATGTTCCACACCAAGACACCTAACGAGGACTCCAATGCCTAAGCTAACGAAAACAACTATTGCACTCGCATTCTCCGGCCTCTTGGCCACCGGCTCCGCCTGTTCTTCCGACAGTTCAGGAGGCGACAATTGCGTCGGTGACAAATGCGATGATCCCAATGGTGTTGCCAATGCGGTTTGCCAACGAGAAGCGGCCAGACTTTGCCAAGAGGAATTGGGCAAGGCAGGCGCGAGTATCGGCGCGTCTCTTAAGGCGTGCGCGGACGAGGCATTTAAAGCGTGTCGCGATGAAGTTGCGTTTACAGCACATTGCGATATTCGCCGAGACGATGCCCTTGGATGTAGCTCGACTAGTGTCGCTCACAGCTTCGTACCCGGTGCTCTTCGCTGGGCCGCACAGGATGTTAACTGTGTCTCGTCCGGTTCCGAGATTAACCTGATTTCTTGCAAGGAGCCGACTCTTGGTGTTGGTGGCGACAACGGCGCAGACGATAGAGGCCGGACACGAGATGAAATCAACGATGGTCGCTTTGACACCGAAGCCGGCTTCTCCGCCTCACCGAGCGCAAGCACAGTGGATGATCGCGGACAGGAGTACACAGAGTACTTCGCAGTCGTGCAGATGCCACCTGTTGACGGCGCCGTATCAGCGCCGCGGGTCATCGGTCGCGTCAATGGCGATGCAGACCACAACATCGATTTCTCCGAAGATCAACTCGAAGAGATTGCGTTTGATCACGACGGAGACGGCGTTTTTGGTTCTTGCGTCTTCTCGTCATGGCACACCGATAACAATCGCGACCTAGAGATTGCTGGTAACTTTCCAGCACCACAGCAGGACGTGCGCGCCGCTTGGATTGACTCAGAGTACGCCCTGGAAATGAACGCCAGAAACCTGCGAATGCGCATCGGAATCAACGGAAACAACGCTGCAGCCGACCTCGTCGACAACTGCGGTACTGGACTGGCCGGTCTTTCGGGCAGCGAAGGTGCGCTATTGCGTCCCCAAGCGCGATTGTCGGTCAATCACGAAGACACCTTCGAACGCGGATGCATGCGCACCTATGAGCTCTTCACCACAGAATGGCGGCGCTCCGACCCGACGATTTGTACCGTGCCAATGCGCATGGAAGAATGTGGTTGCGGCCTGAAGTTGGACATCGATGGTGAGTCGTTCACAGTTCCAGTTGGCGCCGGAGTGCAAGCCGGACAGCGTACTTGGACGGTCTTGTCAAAACTCTTAGTACCCGATCCAAGTGGAGCGAACCAGTCAGGAGTCTTCTCGCAACTGGCGTCAGTCGCAAGCGGTGCTGGCAAAGACAAAATTGCCGCTGCTCTTGAGGGGCTCGCTGTGCAAGGCGCAGGTGATGGCCGCTTCTACCTGCGAGGATTCGTGTACGGTAGCTGGGATGACGTAAACAACGGAAAAGCACTTATTGGTGAAAACCTAACCGGCACCGCGTATCAAATCGACGCTGCAACGTGTACTAGCCTGGGTGGCATTGCGACTCCAGAAGGGGCTTGCGAGGTCAGCACTTGGGGAACCAACTTTACAACAGAAGCTATGACTGCTCCAGAAGGTTGTAAATACGTCCAGATTGCTAAGAAAGGCTGCCTCTTCGCTGCTGAGGGAGAAGACTGTAGTAACGCAAACGGTGGAATGGGTGAGCATGGCAGAAATGTTCTTAGCTGTGACATTACTTTCAACAAGATGACTCAAGTTCTGGGAGCTGCCGGACTAAACCCCGAAGATGGCTTTAAAGACATGAAGTCCTTCTGCCAGGCTGCCTACGGCGACTTGACAGTGGTCCATATTCCTTACCAAGCTGCGCACATTCCATCGGCCTCTATCGTTTGCGAGCCTCCAGCAGGAATGGAAGAGGCATGCAGCTTTGCTACAGCGAATCCGGCCACGATGGTTGAGACCAATGCTGACGGTGGCAATGCTTGCGCCGGTGGAGATGATGTCATTTCTCGAGCCAAGCTTCCCGACGCACTTTTGGATCGCTCGAATGAGGAAACGGAGGAGAGCCAGCGCCGCTCCGAGTGTGCCGTCGTATGTTCTAAAGGCCAAGCATGTGGTGACTCGTGTATCTCGATGGAATCCGAGTGTACAAAGCCGCCGGGTAGCGCTTGCCAAGGTCAGGCATCGAACCTATCTGCTCGGTAGCCGGGGATAGTCCGGGGACGACATACGTTCTGCACAAGAGCGACGGGGACTGCCTCGTCGCTTTTTTGCGTTGGGGACTAGAGGGAGCCAATGCTGCACAGTGAAGGTTAGGGCGCTTGTGCGCAAACCGTTTGACACAAGATTCCCACGAGAGTATCGATGCCCAAGCGATGGCATATATTGAGAAGATTAGTCCCGACCAAGCAGAAGGTGTTCTGAAACGAATCTTTCAGGCGCGAAGCAAAGCGGCAGGCAGGTTGTGGGAAATCATTGCCGTACAAAGCCTCACTCCCGAGACTCTGCGGGAATCTCTGCGTTTCTACGGACAAGTGATGTTTGGCAAATCGGCACTGACTCGCGCCGTACGAGAAATGATTGCAGTCGTTACCTCACAAGCGAACGAGTGCCACTATTGAATGCGCGCTCACTTGTATGATCTCCGGTCGGAGGTCGACGATCAATCACTGGCTGACTCTTTCGCCAATGACTGGCGGACCGCAGAGCTAGACCCGCAGACAATGGGGCTTATGCAGTATGTGGACAAGCTCACCAAAACTCCCGCAGCATGCGGACAAGGTGATGTTGCCGCACTGCGCGATAGTGGATGGAGTGATGTTGCCATCTCGGATGCAGTTCAGGTGTGTTCCTACTTTAACTACATCAACCGGATTGCGAATGGACTGGGAGTCGACCCAGAAGATTGGCTGGACGCGGCAGGCAACAAACAATCGCAGTAGCTCGTCTGTACCGCGGCCCCCTTCAATAGCGAGTAGGGCGGGGAGCAAGTGTTTGGCAGAACTTGTCCCAAAGGTATTGGCCCTGGTAATCTCCGCGCTTGCGAATCTTCAATAATTCAAAAACACGTGGGTTGAGGAGTTGGTATTTCTCCTTTGCACTCTTGCTTGGAGCCTTTTCGACGGGCTGCGCAGAGGATGAGCGCGAGGCTTCCTACACCTATATT
>JAESTW010000798.1 GCA_016763395.1 Kofleriaceae bacterium | reverse complement strand
GCCATGGCGTAGATATCGCTCGCCGGGCTACCATCATCTCCTGCGAGAATCTCTGGTGCGATGTACCGCAATTCTTCGCTCGGCACTTCCTCGAGCCAATGGCGCAAGACGCGACTAGATTGGAGCCCTGCAAATAGACCGATGCCCGCTACTTTCACTTGGCCACTTACCTCGACCAAATCGGCCGGAGACAACCAGGCGTGGTAGAAGCCCTGCTGGTAGGCTGCTTCGATTCCGGCAGAGAGCCCCCTAGCAAAGCGCATAAAGGTTTCGTCTTCCGCCCCCACGCCCGACAGCAAGAGAGCCTCAAAGCCCTTGGATGAGCCAAGCTGAAGAGTTATGTAAAACCCGTCCGGTTCTTTGAGCTGCGCAAAGTCAAACAGCCGGAGCAGATGAGGGCTTTTGATTTTTCGCATGGCTGCGATGTTGTGTTCAAAGAGCTCGCGCGCCATCTCGTCTGCGAAGAGGTATCCGGGCACCCACCACAGTGTGACTTCCACTTCAACGTCCCGATCAAACGCGAGGTACGTTCTGCGAGTCGGACACGAGCCAACATGCGAGAGTATCTCGTAGCGCCGTGACAGCACATCTCCGACCTGGGGCATGGAAGTCCCCTCTGGGTTTGCCTCAGTCAATGCTAGCTGCTTGATCCGGTCGAGCCGAAGCCACCAGCGCCCCGCACTGTTTCTGAAAGCTCATCGACAACACAGAAATCGGCTTGAACAACTGGCGCAATGACGAGCTGAGCGATCCTCTGTCCGGGTTCAATACAGACAGGTTCTTGCCCCAAGTTGACGAGCAATACTTTCACTTCTCCCCGGTAGTCCGAATCGATCGTGCCGGGAGCATTGACCACAGTCAATCCGTGGCGCAGGGCCATGCCGGATCTCGGACGAACTTGCCCTTCGTAGCCCGTGCTGATAGCCAGCGCCAAGCCAGTCCCCACAGCAATCCGTCCCCCGGGTGGAATAACTAGGTCCTCATCGATCGCTGCAACCAGGTCTGCCCCCGCTGCAAACTCGCTCATGTATCGCGGCGGTTGGGCATCTTCTCGCAAGCATTTTATCTCAACCCGTACACTCATAGAATAGTCTCCTACCGCACAATACACGAAGGCCACAACATATCCCAGTCTCCTGGGAAGCCCAGTTTCCGGGAAAGGTTGTAGCCCTTGGCTCGTGCTAGAGATCGCCGTTATCGCTAGCTGACGAAGTTGTTGATGTCAGCTTCTTCTGGGTCTTCTGCCAGTGCTCCTTTGCGAGAGAGGCGGATCTCTCCGTCTCGGTCCACTTTGAGGCACTTGACGACCACTGCATCACCTTCGTTAAGAACGTCAGTCACGTTCTTGATGCGCTCTTCGGCAATTTCACTGATGTGAACAAGTCCATCGGTTCCGGGAAGGATTTCGACGAACGCACCAAAGTCAACACAGCGTTTAACGATGCCGTGATAGAACTCGCCGACTTCAGCTTCCATGGTCAGGCCTTTGATAAGGGCCATGGCTTGAGACAAGCTCTTACCGTCCGAAGAGGAGATCGAAACGATTCCAGCGTCGTCGATATCGACGTTTGCACCGGTTTGCTCTTGGATGGCACGAATGGTTTTGCCGCCAGGCCCGATGATGTCACGGATCTTGTCTGGCTTAACTTGCATCGTCTCGATTCGAGGAGCGTTGGCGTTGAGCTCATCGCGTGGTCCCTCGATAGCTTCTGCCATCTTGTCCAGGATGTGTAGACGTCCCTCTTTGGCCTGAGAAAGTGCTGTCTCCAGAACTTCGCGCTCAACACCTGCGAGTTTGATGTCCATCTGCAAAGCACAGATACCTTCGCGGGTACCAGTGACCTTGAAGTCCATGTCACCAATGTGATCTTCGTCGCCAAGGATGTCGGACAGGACTACATAGCCCTTGTCGTCCATCATCAGTCCCATTGCGATTCCAGCAACCGCACCGGAAACTGGAACACCAGCATCCATGAGCGCGAGGGAACCGCCACAGACAGAAGCCATAGAACTTGAACCGTTCGATTCAAGAACTTCGGACACAATGCGAGTCGTGTACGGGAAGTCTTTGTGAGTAGGCATGGTCTGAGCAACCGAACGTTGCGCCAAGTTACCGTGTCCGATTTCACGTCGAGACGTTCCGCGCATCATCTTGGTCTCACCAGTACAAAATGGTGGGAAGTTGTAGTGCAACATGAATGTCTTGCGCTCTTCGCCCATTAGGGTGTCGATGCGCTGCTCGTCGTACTTCATTCCGAGAGTCGCTGACGCCAGTGTTTGGGTCTCGCCACGGGTGAAGAGTGCCGAACCGTGAGCGCGTGGCAGAACGCCAACTTCACAGCTGATCGCGCGAATGTCCGCAGGTCCACGACCATCGATGCGAGTCTTCTTGTGAATCGTCTGCGTACGAGCAATCTTCTTCTGAACCGCAGCAAATGCGTTTGATACTTCGCCATGACGATCGGCAAAGGATTGCCCTTCGCTACAGAGGGTCTCAACGACTTCGCCTTTGACTTCGGACAATGCTTTGGAGCGAGAGTGCTTCTCGCGAACCGCAAGGGCCTCAGCAACTTTGCCAGCGACAAGGTCTTCGACTTTGAGGAAGATGTCTTCGTCTGCGATTGGCTCGATGTGCTCACGCTTGTCTTTGCCAACAGCTTTGCGAATTTTCTCTTGCAACTCGATGACTGGCTGAGCTTGCTCGAAACCGAAGAAGAGAGCGTCGATGATGTCCGGCTCTGGTACTTCTTCCATCTGGCCTTCAACCATGACGATGGCGTCTTTAGAACATGCCACGATCATATCGAGGTCACTCTTGGCGCGCTCTTCGTAGGTTGGGTACGCAATGAACTTGCCGTCCACACGACCAACACGAATTCCGGCGATTGGGCCTGCCCAAACCAAGTCGGAGATGTGTAGCGCACAGGAAGCGCCAACCATTGCCAGAACATCGCCGGCGTGCTCTTTATCAAAAGAGATTACGTTGGCAATGATCTGTGTGTCGATGCGCCATCCCTTGGGGAAGAGAGGTCTACAAGGTCTATCGATAAGACGACAAACGAGGACTTCAGCTTCGGAAGGACGGGCTTCACGACGAAAGTAGTTTCCGGGAATTTGTCCGGCGGCGTAGCCTTTTTCTTGGTACTCGCAGGTCAAAGGCATGAAGTCCATACCGACTCGAGGGGATTTCGATCCGTTGGCAGTCACCAATAGCATGGTGTCTCCCATTCGAACGACAACAGATCCGCTGGCCTGCTTGGCCCACTTACCTGTCTCAATGGTCAGCTCTTTGCCGCCAACCGTTACACTTTCACGTACGAAGTTCATAAACTCTCCAATTGTCACCAACGCGAAAGGCTCATCCCTCAATTCATCGTACTTCTCCTAGAGAGTTCATTAAGAAAACTCCCTAAGAAAAAACACGATCAACTGAAAGATCAGGACCACGCGCGTCGATGTATCCAACCTAATGACTGTCAGCAAAACAAATAGTGAGTGACTGTCAGACCCATCATGTTGGGTTGATAAAAAAAGCGCATCAGCCGGAATTTAATGAACCGGTGATGCGCTGTATGTCGCTTACTTGCGTAGACCGAGACTCGCTATCAATGTCTTGTAGCGGTCGAAGTCTTTGCGCCGTAGATAGTCGAGTAGGCTGCGCCTATTGCCGACCATGCGGAGTAGTCCGCGGCGTGAGTGGTGATCCTTTGCGTGCACTTCGAGGTGCGCGGTTAGGTGTATAATCCGCTGTGTCCACAGTGCGATTTGGACTTCCGGGGAACCGGTGTCGCTCTCGTGTGTACGGTGGGATTCAATTGTGGTGAGCTTCCTAGCTGGTGCAACTGGCATCTTTTTCTAATTCATTGATCTCAAACGATTTCGGCGGGGAGATTGGATGATCTGACCCTCCGCGTCAAGCCGTAATTGAACACTCTGCGAAATCGCAGTCTTTCTTCATCAATTTCCGCGATCGCCAAAAGGGCTGTGCCGCCTGGAGTTCGAATCGCAAAAACTTCTTTGGGCTCTGGCTCGTCGCTAACATCCCGCCATAACAGGCGTTTTCCGTCGGCGATCAACTGTGCCTGATCATCAGAGACAACGATGTGTGGTAAATGGGCGATCGCCATCGAAGGATCGACCAAGGTATAATTTCCGGCCGATTCTTGCAGTTTCTTGAGCGGAATGGCCATCGCGAGGTCAAATTGTCCCGACTTTGTGCGCCGAAGCTCCGTCAGGTGCGCGCCGCAACCAAGCCCTCGTCCCAAGTCAAAGACCAGTGAACGAACGTAAGTGCCCTTGCTGGCATGCACCGAGAAGGTCCCCCTGCCCTCGGCAAACGAGATCAATTCGAAGGAGTGAATGATGATTGAGCGTGGCTCTCGCTCGACGACTTTGCCCGCCCGCGCCAAGGTGTGCAGACGCTTTCCGTCCTTTTTTAGGGCAGAGAACATGGGCGGAATTTGCTCAATTGGCCCGGTGAGTTTGGCCATCTCAGCGAGAATCTGAGATTCGATCACAAGCTTGGCCGCGTCCGGGTTCTCCGAAGTTATCTTACCTTCCCGATCCAAAGTGTCGGTTTCAGATCCAAGTAAAAACTCACCTTCGTAGTATTTATCCTCCGCTAAAAGGTAGCCGGCGATCCTGGTGCCCTCACCAATGCATAGCGGCAGCACCCCGGTCGCCATGGGATCCAAGGTGCCTGTGTGTCCGATTTTCTTGACGCCCAAGCTGCGTTTGACGATAGACACGACCCGCGCCGAGGTCATGCCACTCGGTTTGTCTACTACTATCACTCCGTGTTCTTGCATTTGCTCTCAGACCTATTCAGCTAAGGTGTTGATCCACATTACCAGTTCCGCGAGTGCGGCCTGATCTACCACTTCAGTTCCCCGTGGCGGCATCTGTTGCCCGCCAGAGCCATCTCGGAGGTTCATTCGAACGTAGATGGCGCTAGCTTCAGGATTGCCAGGCTCGATAAGGGATGTCACCGGGACTGAACCGGGCAAACCACTCAGAAGCGGCGCTATCCCTATTGTAGTTGAATAAATGGTGGTGGCGCTAACGGTAGCCAGCCCACCAACTTCCAAGCGCAGACGCAGATTCGTTGTGTCTTTAACGTCCGAGAGCGGATGATGACAGCCGCCGCAATTGGAGTGGAGGTATCCCAGTACTGCCTTCTCGTTGGCACTCCCCGGAATCGTGAAATAGGGAGAAGTGCCCGTTGGCACGACGCTTAGACTGTTGTCCGCGACCAAGCTCGCCAAGTTGACTCCGGTATTCTCATGGGCCAATTGAATTGCGCTGAAGCCCAAAACAAAATCCGGCTGCCGCTCATGGCACTTGCGACAATTCCTTAGACTCGGGATATCAAATTGTGTGCCCAGAACATCCATGGAGCCATTCTCCACTTCGAAGGCCTCTGTCTGCGCCATGTTCCACTCAAAAGGCATGTAGAACCAATCCACCTGATTGGGCCCCTGCTTTTCCATGTAGCGAGTTTCGAGAATAAGCCCCTCTGGTGTGGCGAATTCCTTCCACAGCCTTGTCCCGACTGGGTACGTCCAAAAATCCATATCCGAGGTGTCTATAGTCTGTCCCGCCGGCAACTTGACCCAGCGCCGCTTCACAGCACCATCGCTCCACAGAGGATATGCAGGCGTGTACTCCTGCACGTCGCCTGCGATGACCTGGTTGGCGAAATCAGAGTAGAGGCCCGTACTCTCAAGAGTCATACGCAAATCCGCATCCACTCCCGAGTCTGGGGCAGTCGCATCAGCGATTCCCGCGTCGACTACAGTAGCGCCGTCAAGGTCCACGGATGCGTCAGCATCACTCTTGTTGTCCGACCCGCATGCCCAAAAGGCAGACGAGAGCAAGAGTGCGGTTGCCGTGTGAAGTAGTGTCGCGCCAAGTGCATCAGGGCTTCTCATATTCCCCTATCCTAGCAAAGTTGGAGGCGGCGCAGGAAATATCCGGGTTCTCTGTGAGCCAAAGGGTTTGTTTTGCAACAGCCCCCAAAATCGTTGTCTAGGAGTCTGGTGAGCCGAGATTTCGCACGCCAATGGCCCAAGCAAGATATCAAGCGTTCGGAGCGAGGCGCGCCACCGAGGACGCCCTACTCGTCGGCGATCGGATCATCAGACGTTGAATCATCGGCGATTGGAGCGACAGACCTTGGCTCATCAGTCGGAT
>JAESTW010000797.1 GCA_016763395.1 Kofleriaceae bacterium | reverse complement strand
GCCGGTTTCGCAACACAGGCGTCTCCCGAACCTTGCCAGCGAGGCGAGTTTGGGCTGCGAGGAGGTCGTCGCGCGACAAGGACTGGCTGGACATGGCTAACAATGACACAGCCAGCGACTGAGTCTAGTTCAATACCCTTCTCGTCTTGAACTTCAATGGAAAATCGGGGAATGATCCCGTGCCTCACAACGGTTAAGAGAAAATAGAGATGTCTACAGACGAAAATACACAAGTAATCGAAGAGATTCAGCAGGACTTCAACACGCTCAAAGCGGAGATTTCCAAAGTGCTGGTTGGCCAAGAGGACATGCTTCACAAGTTGCTCCTAGGCTTACTTGCAGGCGGGCATGTACTCCTTGAGGGGGTTCCCGGCTTAGCCAAAACACTTGTGATCTCAACGCTTGCAAAAGCGACTGATGCCGAGTTTTCCCGCATTCAGTTTACGCCCGATATGTTGCCCGGCGATGTAACCGGAACCCAAGTCTACAATCCACGCGAGGGTAGTTACGCTGCCAAAAAGGGTCCGATTTTTGCCAACCTGGTATTGGCCGATGAGATCAACCGAGCTCCGGCCAAAGTGCAAGCGGCATTGCTTGAAGCGATGCAAGAACACCAAGTTACCTTGGGCGATGAGACCTTCAAACTGGCATCGCCCTTCTTGGTTTTGGCGACTCAAAACCCAATCGAACAAGAGGGCACTTATCCTTTGCCCGAAGCGCAACTCGATCGCTTCATGATGAAGCTAATCATCGACTATCCGACCAAGGAAGAGGAGGTGAAGATTCTCGATCGCATGGCGAGCAACGCCGCTTTGCCCAAAATTAATGCAGTTATGGAGCTAGAAAAAGTACTGCGAGCTCGCAAAGCGGTAGACCAGATTATGGTCGCGGACAAAGTGAAGCACTATGTCGTAGATGTGGTCGCTGCTACCCGTAACCCTACAGCAGAGGGAATACCGCAACTTGCCAATATGCTTGAGAACGGAGCATCGCCGCGCGCTTCGATCAACCTTATCAAGTTGGCCAAAGCCAATGCACTCTTGGCCGGTAGAGATTTCATTAGTCCGCATGACGTCAAGCAGATCGCCAAAGAGGTACTGCGACACCGAATCATGATCAGCTACGAGGCCGAGGCGCAAGGGAAGAGCGCCGACGACATCATAGACATCATCCTCGATAACGTCGAAGTACCGTAGCCCTATGCTGAGCTCGGACATTGTTGCGCAAGTACGTAGGCTACAGATCACCACTGGCCGGCAGGTAAGTGACGTCTTGGCCGGCGCGTACCACTCTGTGTTCAAAGGACGCGGAATGGAGTTTGACGAAGTGCGTCCGTACGTGCCAGGCGACGATGTGCGAACCATTGATTGGAACGTGACTGCCCGGACAGGTGAGGTGTTTGTAAAGCGCTTTGTCGAGGAGCGTGAACTCACTGTCATGCTGCTTGTCGATATCAGCCCTTCTCAAAACTTTGGTTCGGGAAATCGATCGAAGAGAGAAGCGGCGGTGGAACTGAGCGCAATGCTTGCCTTCTCTGCCATCAAAAACCAAGACAAGATTGGGCTTCTGCTTTTTCATGGAGCGACCGAGCAGTACATTCCACCGAGAAGTGGGCAAAAACACGCACTGCGGGTGGTACGAGAGGTTTTGGCACACGGACAAGATGAGCAGGCAGCCGCCCTAAAACCGGGGAATCCCCTGGGGCTGCCCTCATATGTGTTGCGTAAGTTTCGTGAACTCGTCACTCGCAGACGCCGAGACCAGCAGGTCTCCCGAGCGACCGACATCTCTCACGCACTCGAGTTTTGCCGTCGGGTCTTGCCAAGAAAAGTCGTACTTTTTCTGATCTCAGATTTTTTGGACGAGGGCTATATCGATATGCTTCGGCATTCCAATCGCAGGCACGATGTTATTTGCGCTCTGATTAACGACCAGCGTGAATTGGACATTCCACCCTCGGGGCTCATCACCTTGGAAGATGCTGAAACCGGCGAGCTTCGGACAATCGATACTCGCTCCAAAGCGTTTCGCGAATCTGCCAAGGCTCATAGTGCAGCTCGGATTGCGGCCTTGGAGTCGTCGCTCAGGGCATCGAAGGTTGATTTGCTGCAAATCGATGCTGCTCAGCCGGTGATTGAACCACTCTTAGAGTTTTTCCGAATGCGAGAACGGAGGCAGCGCCGATGACCAATGCACAGCGGATTATCGGATGGGGACTAGCCCTGCTACTACTTGTGGCCTGCGCCGGAGACAAACCCGAAATAACGGAAGTGTCGCAAGAACTCGCCGTATCGGCGGGCAACGCGGCGAGCAGTGATGTAACGCTGGGGCCGGTTAGCGCGACTTTAACGATATCGGATAGCGAACCGCTCATTGGCGACTTGATGACCTTGGAGCTGGTAGTCGAGGCCGCAGAGGGCGTGAGTCTTCAGATGCCGGGCAAGGCCGAAGCGTTCTCACGCTTTACCGTTGAGAAATACTCGGACGGACGAGAAAGCACGAAGACTGGCAACAGGCACACGCAAAAGTATGTGCTGCAGGCGAGCCGAAGTGGGCGCTTGCGAATTCCTCCTTTGCGTATTGCCTTCGTCGACAAGGGGCCAGACTCCAAGAGCGATGATGAGCAAGAGCTTTTGACCGAGGAAATTCCGATCAAGGTACGTCCGGTGTTGGCGGGCGACGAAGCGAGTGATGCGGAGCTTCGTCCCATCCGAGGCAGTCTGCAAGAAGAGCTAGGAAATAGCTATTTTGCGCAATACTGGTGGATTGGGGCGCTTAGCATTGTAGGCCTATCGGTGCTGATCGGGCTGTTTTTCTTGAAACGGAGCAAGCGCGAACAAGATGTCTCTCCCTACGAAAAGGCTAGTGTCGCGCTGGCGAGCTTGGAATCGCAAGGCATGCCGGACACCGAGACCTTGGACAATTGGTACGTGCAGTTAAGTAGTATTGTCCGGGAGTATTTGGAGGGGCGCTTTGCACTTCGGGCGCCGGAATTGACTACCGAAGAGTTTTTGCGGGAAGCACAACGTTCCGATCGGCTTAGCGATGAACACAAAGCGCTGGTCAGTGGCTTTCTGGCTGATTGTGACCGGGTGAAATTTGCGGGTTATGAACCCGGTGCTGATGAATCTCGCGCTGTGTTGGAAGCGGCGAGACGCTTTCTATTGGAGACTCGAGAGAGTGCAGTATCGGACAACGGCCCGGGTATAGATTCGGGCATAGATTCGGGTGCTGCTCCGGACACGGGTTCGGAAGAGGAGGCTGCGTAGATGTCGATACATGAAATCGTTGGGCCTTTGGAATTTCGCGAGCCTCTGGCGTTGCTCTTCAGTCTGACCGCATTGCTTATTGTGCTGGCCGCGCTTTGGCCCTCGGGGAAAGTGATTTTTTCCTCCTTTCACTTGCTGCCACCGGACTCAAAAACATGGCGTACTCGGCTCTTATGGGTACCCACCGTGCTGTTGGGTGGAGCGGCGGTAACCTTAGGAGTGGCATTGGCTGGACCGCGTTTGCCCGACAGGTCACAGCGCATTGAACGCGAGGGAATCGCCATTATGATGGCCATTGATACTTCCGGCTCCATGCGCGCACTGGATTTGTCCGAAGGAGACGAGGAACTCACTCGCCTCGATGCGGTAAAAAAGGTCTTCGAATCCTTTATCAAAGGCGAGGGTGAGCTGCGAGGCAGGCCGGACGACGCCATTGGAATTGTTCGATTTGCAGGGTTCGCGGACACGCGTTGTCCTCTCACTCTCGATCATGATGTATTGCTAAAGATCGCATCGACCCTGGAAATTGTCACCAACCCTCGCGAGAATGGCACCGCACTGGGCGACGGCTTGGGGCTGGCAGTGGAGCGTTTGCGCGGCAGTGAAGCCAAATCCAAGATTATCATCTTGCTGACCGACGGCGTGAACGAGGGCGGCGAGGTAACCCCACTTGCTGCGGCCGAGCTTGCCGCTGCCGAAGATATCAAGGTGTACACAATCGGAGCTGGTACCAGAGGTCAAGCATTTGTCCGGGCACCCGACCCTTTTACGGGGCGACAAGTTCTCAGGCAGGTCGAAGTTCGAATTGACGAGGAGACCTTGCAGGCCATTGCCGATCGCACGGGCGGCCGTTACTTCCGAGCGACTGACGCAGAAGCACTGAAAGAGGTGTACAGTGCAATTGACGACCTTGAACGAACCGATTTAGGAGAAGAGAGGTTCCGCGAGTTCACCGAGTACTACCGGCATTTCACCGCATTAGCGCTTCTCTTTGCGGCTTTGGCTTGGCTACTTAGCTTCAGTGTATTTCGGAGGTTGCCATGAGTTCGTGGACGTGGATGCACTTAGAATTGGTGCACTTAATGTGGCCAGCATTGGGGCTTGTGGCCTTTATGGCCTATCGAGAAATTGCCCATCGATCTGAATTGGGCCGCTTCATTTCCCCTGCGATGCAGAAGAGACTTGCGACCAAGTTAAGCCTTGAGCGCAAACTTCTGCGCTTGGTCTTTGTCTTTGGAACCCTAGCTTTTGGCATTGTCGCGCTTATGAGGCCGCAATCTCACGGCACTTCTAAAGTGGCGGCAGCGCGAGTGTCTGCGGACATCGTTATTGCCTTTGACGTCTCCAAAAGTATGCTGGCCGAGGACGCTGCTCCCAATCGCCTCACGCGAGCCAAATCTGAGATCAGCCGAATGTTGGACCAGCTCGCCGGACATCGAGTTGCCCTTGTGGTTTTCGCTGGCAAAGCGGCGACACTCTCTCCGCTGACTCCGGACTACGGTTTCTTTCGCCTGATGTTGCGCGGCGCCAATCCCAACAGCGTTTCCCGCGGTGGTACGGCCATTGGCGAGGCAATTCGGACAAGCCTGGAAACCTTTGACAAAGATGGCGGAGCTGCCTCGAGGCTTCTTTTACTCATTACCGATGGCGAAGATCACGAGCAGGATGCGGAAGCGGCTGCCCAGTTGGCCAAAGAAGCGGGTGTTAAGATTGTTGCGATTGGTCTCGGTAGCGAAGAAGGTTCCCTGATTCGTATCACCGACCCAAAAACTGGAATTCAAGAGGTCGTTAAAGATCGCGATGGCAATCCGGTGATTTCAAAGGTTGATGGCGAGCTGCTTCAGAAAATTGCTGAGATTACCGAGGGCGCCTATATCCCGGCCAAGGTAGCAGCACTGGATTTGCAATCGATCGTCGATCAGCATATTGAACCCATTTTCGAGGAAGCGGCGATTGAGAGCAAGCGCAGAGTTCCCGGAGAGAAGTACTATTTCTTCGTGCTCTTATCGCTACTTTGCTTGGTGGCAAGCTCGCTCATGACTATTGGCGGTAGAAAGGCCAAACATGCATAGACAACTCATACTGCTACTAGTGGGGGCGTGGGCGATTCTGAGCACGATTGCCTGTGGACAAAATCCCACGTCGAAAGCTCGCACTAGGTACAACGATGGCATCGCTTGGATGGCGTCCGGTGATCTTGAAGCGGCGAGCGATTCATTTATCGATGCTCGCAACACAGCCGGCGGAGATCAAAATGTCCGGTACTCGGCGGCGTTCAATCTGGGAATGTTGCATGTGCGCAAAGCTGATGACTTAGAACTTAGCGAGCCGGAGAAGTCGTTACAAGAACTCGCGCAAGCACGCCACTGGTTTCAGGATGCGGCCCGAGTTCGCTCGGATGATCAAGACTCTCGGGCGAACTTACAAATTGTCGATCGCAAGATGCAGGTCCTGTCCGACCAGATAAACCAAGGCGACAACAAGCTTGAAGCGTTGCTCGATGCGGCCATCGAAAGTGAACGAGGTCTGCGCGACCAAGTGCGAGTTCTGATGGAAGAGGTGAAAGCGGCGGGAACTGAGGCTGATCCGATTGAATTCCGAAAGGCGTTTAGTGCTCTAGCTGTCCAAGAGCGAGAACTGATGGCCAAGGTTGGCACTGTGAGCGATCTAGCGGCGGACGAGTTGGCAGGTTTGGATGGTCAAGTGGAAGAAGAGATGGAGCAGCAGGACCGAATTCGGCAGGTTCAACTGCGAAACCTCGATGCCTATTTGCAGTCTGCACGGGTGGCTATCGATGACACTCGCCGGGCATTGCGCAAGCTCGACACCAAGAAGAGCCACTCTCGGGCGACAGCGGCATTGGCCGATTTAAAGCGAGCTAGGGAACAACTCTTAGATCCGATTACCGCGCTAAAGGCGGTTGCGCAAGATCAAGATCTACTCTTGCAACACACTGGCGCGAAGATGGCCTTGAGTAACCAGGAGCTTGTGATGCCTGGCGAAGAAACGGCTTCGTCTCGGGTGCCCGCTTGGCTCAGCGCAGACCATCTCGCAGATCGGCAGAAAGACGCGATGGATAGAGCCTCTCAGATTTTGGCGCAGTTTCAGGCTGCAGCCAATGCGCCGCCGCCGGAAGATCCGAGTTCCGTGGATCCGCAAACCGCGAGGTCCTTAGAGATGGCTGGCAAGGCGCTTCCCTTTTTAGAGACCAGTGTCGCCGCAATGGCAGTCGCCCATGAAAAGCTCCAAGAAGAGTCATTGGAAATCGCGCTGGAGCGAGAGAGTGATGCAATGCGTGACTTATTGCGGGCGATAGAGCACTTCAGCGATCTTCGCAATCTCATTGAACTGAGTTATGGCGAACAACTGGCGGTGGTCGCGCTTCCAGATCCAAGTGCCGACGCTGAGGCATTGGCGAAAATGACTACCGAAGACCGGACAAAAGAGGGCACTGAAGCGAGCTCGCGAAACAGCGATCGACTAAATCGAATGCGTGGGCTCATCGAGCAGGAACTTGCTCAGGCAAAAGCCAAACAAGGCGAAGAGGCTACGCCCGAGGCTCTCAAATCGGTGGAGCAAACCTATGGAATGGCCGAGACTCATCGGGCTGCAACGGAAGCGAGCTTGGTACAACTAACCGAATTGTTCACCGCGATTGCGGCACAGCAAGCATTGGAGGCTGGGGCCAAATCACCTCTAGAGTTGGCCAGAGAGGGACAGAAGGAGTTGGAGGAACTTCGTCGAATCTTCTACACGATTGTGGAGCATCTCAAAGAGCTGCATCGGGATCAGAGTGAGACCTACGATGAGACTGGTACGGTCGCAGCCGGTGATGATGAAGACCGTCCGGCAACATTGCCGCTGATTGCAACAGCACAGACAAAGTACGCGCAACTTGCGGACGCTCTCGCTTCGGCGTTGGAGAAGCAGGCGGACGCGGCAGCACAGAGTGAAGACCCTAAGGCTGCGCAAGAGGCTCAGAAATTTGCCAGTGCAGCAGTTGAAGTCCGAGCCGCTCTCGATGCGATGAAGAGCGCGTCGAGTACGCTGGACGGGGCCGTAGCGCAATTGGATACCTTGTCCGCAGACCTTTCTCCTGTTCTAGAAGACCAGCCAGTCGCCATCGAGCACATTGCTGCCGCCATCCAGATATTGGAACCACCTGAGGAAGAGGAGCAGGACCAAGAGGATCAGGAGGGCGAGCAAGAGCAAGAACAAGAGGACGAAATGACCAAGGAGCAGGCTGAAAAGCGCTTACAAGAGATTCGAGACCGCGAGGCTGCCAGGCAAGAAGAACGCGAAGAGGCGCAGCGAGTGCAGTCCGGCGGCGTGGATAAGGATTGGTAGTGCGAGTTATTAGTATAGTATGGATGTTTGCGTTGACCCTCGGTATCAGCGTTTTTGCTGCTCCCCTTGCAAACGCGCAATCGGTGGAACTGAGCGTGAAAACGCGCGAAATTTTCTCGGACGTCCCCTTTTTGCTACAGATATCTGCTACCGGTTTTGAAGAGAGTCCCGAACCCGAAATCGAGCCTTGGTCCATCGAGGGGGCGAAGCTACAGTTTCAGGGGGTATCTCCTAGCGTTGTGTCTCGGCGAACGATCATCAACGGTCGCATGTCACAGTCGAGAGAAATTACGTTTGTATTCAATTACCGGGTAGAACCGTCTCGTCCGGGGCGCTTTCAGATTCCTGTGTTGACGGTGAAGCAGGGCACTACAATTGCGAAGTCTCGTCCGAGCGGTTTTGAGGCAGGTAGTGTCAGCGAGAGCCAAGACATGCGTATTACCATGAAAGTACCCGATAGAGCGGTCTGGCTGGGCGAGAGTTTCATTGTCAACATCGATCTGTTCTTGCGAACAACTCCTAGAGACTTGAACTTTACGATCCCGCTCTTTGAGCATCCCGGTTTTGAAGTGGAGGCACCCGAAGTTCCCGGTGCCGATGTACTGGCGATCTCGGTTGCGGGCAAGGAACTACAACTGCCCTATCAGACCAGCGAGGCAAGGCAAGGGGGAGTGAAGGGGACTCGTTTTCAATTCACTGCACTTGTGACTCCGACCAAAGCCGGCCGATTTGATTTGGACGCCGCCCGTGTTGTAGCCAAGCTAAAAACAGGAACCGGACGTGATGCCTTTGGATTTCGGCAGGCCCGCTATACTCGGTTCAAAAGTACAGGAAAGCCCTTTCAATTCGAAGTGAAAGCACTGCCAGCGAGCGGACGTCCGGCGTCTTTTTCCAACGCGGTCGGCTCAAGCTTTTCCATTCAAGTGGAGGCAAGCCGCTCGGTTGTCTCCGTCGGTGAGCCGATTGAGCTCTCCGTTTCTCTGGGCGGACAGCGTGGTCTCGAGGGCTTGAGTTTGCCAACTCTTGTGGGCTCAGGCGGCATGGATCCCAAGTTGTTTGATCTAGTAGGGAATTCTGGTACCGGGCAGATGTCCGATGATGGGCTTCGAAAGGTCTTTAAGGTAAGTGTTGTTCTCAAATCAGCTAAGGCCCGCGAAATTCCGGCGATTGAGTTTGCCTACTTCGACCCTGAGCTTGCTACCTATCGGGTTGCTCGCAGTCAGCCGATTGCTCTGAATGTCAACGGTGCAACTCTAGTTGGCGCTGACGACGTGGTGTCCTCTGTTCGAAAGTCCAAGAAGGGCAGCAAAGCCGGCGGCGCTATTTTTGCTGGCGATTTGTCTCCCAGTCAGGGTGATTCTAGCTTGCGCACAATGCTGTCGCTGGGTGCAATTACGCCGGTGCTATTCGGGCTGTATCTATTTCCTCTTTTGCTGCTGGGAATTGCTTTGTGGTTCCGGCGAACCGGTGATTCTCGTGGTCGTAACAGTGACGTGAAGCAGGCACTAGCCGAGGTTGAAGGGGCTGCTAAGACTGCTCGGACTGAAGCGGCAGCTCAGAGTGTCGCGGGCCTAGTGAAAAGTGTTCGAGAGCTTGGCCGGATTACCGGCAATCGTCCCGGAACATGGTTGTCCGAACTCGAATCTCTGGCCTTCGACCCGAGCTGTAGCAGTCGGCCGGCTGATGGTAAACTTGTAGATCAGGCGCTCGATGAAGCCAGGCAGTGGTGCAAGAAGCCCCAGTCCAAGGGGGCAAGCAAAGCAATTCCCGTTGCGGTATTGCTGGCTCTTGCGCTCAGCGGCGGCCCTAGAATCGGCCACGCAGAAGCGACGCATACAGGAGCCTCAATAGACCTTGAGTCATTGCGAGCAGACTACATTAAAGCGCTGGAGAGCGAGCAACGCGGCGATAGGACACACCGATTCTCGGAGCTTGTCGGGCGCTATGCCCAGGCTGTGAAGGCGTATCCAGGGCGGCCAGAACTTCTCGCAGACTGGGGCAATGCCGCGCTTGGAGCCGGTGATTTGGGAACCGCGGCACTGGCGTACAAGAGGGCCTTGGCTCTTGACCGAAGCCTAGCTCGCGCATCCAACAATCTGGAGTGGATACGATCTCAGATGCCCTCGAGTCTCGTTCCCAGCTCGGACGCTGGAGCTGTCGACTCGCTCTTTTTCTGGCATCGCGATTGGTCGTTGGCGATGCGTCACTTGGTAGCCGCTCTAGCTTTTATGGCCTTTGTTTTCCTGCTCTTGCCATGGGGGAAATACCAGTTCGCTCGGCGCCGGATTGCAATTGCGCCGGCACTGCTTTTTGTAGCGACGCTGGTGTCCGCGCTCTTGGAGCCAGATCATAGTGATGCCGCGGTGGTTGTTCAAGACGGCGAAATTCTGCGGTCGGCGGATAGCACTGGCGCGCCGGCAAAACTGAAAGCGCCACTTCCCGCCGGACTAGAGGTCTCTGTCACGCAACGCGGGACAACGTGGAGCCAAGTTACGCTCGCGGACGGAACCACAGGGTGGCTGTCGGCAAACTCAATCGTCCGGGTTGCTGAGTAGCCGCTTTCCGAGACGGCCGCCTAGTCTCTATGAGTAGGCTCGCTCTAGTCTCGGTGGTAAGGTTCGCCACGGACAATGCGAAAGCCGCGGTAGATCTGCTCAAGTAGCACCAAGCGTACAAGTCGGTGCGCAATCGTCGCGCGTCCGAAAGCGATGAGCTTGTTGGCACGACTGCGCAAGGCATCGTTGTGTCCGTCTGCACCGCCGATGGCAAAAACGAGTGGAGCACCGCCGCCAAATTGTCCGTGCTCTTCGAAGATGTTGGCGAATTCGCGGCTGCTGAGCTGTTTACCGCGCTCGTCCAATGCAATGACTAGCGCGCGCTCAGGGATCGCCGCCAGCATCGCCTCGTCCGTCTTTTGCTCGCTAACCTTGAGGTTGCAATAGGGACGAAGGCGTTTGAGATATTCCGCTTGCGCCTCTTTGAAGTACGATTCTTTGAGGCGGCCGACAGCCAGTAGCGAAATATTCAAGGGAGCGAACTCTTGTGCAAGGAGCTATTGAGTGAAGGAGCTATTGAGTGAAGGCCGATGACTAGTACGAGTCTTCAGAACTGATCCGCGCTTCGTCCGGGATTTCTATCTCTATGTTCTCAGCTTCGTGCCACATGCTTTCCAGGTCGTAATGCTCTCGAACTGGGTGGTGGAAGATGTGAATGATCAAATCGCCGTAATCCAAAAGCGCCCACTGTCCGCGAGCCTTGCCTTCGACGCCCATCGCCATGTATCCGAGGTCACGAAGAGCCGCTTTGATGCCCTCAGCAACTGCGTCCACTTGTCTTTCGGAACGACCACTTAGGAGCAAAATGTAGTCTGCGTAAGAACAGATCCCGTCCACTTTCAGAAGCACTGGCTCCAGCGCTTTTTTGTCGAGCGCCGCATCGAGTGCCGTCATTGCGAGCTTGAGCGAATCCACTCGCTCAGAGCCTTTTGAATCTTGGCCTTGGGAATCTTGATTAGCGCTAACTTCTTGGCTTTGTGTGTTCATCTGTTGTTCTCTATTTCCTCACCTGGCCTGTACCTCGTACCACGAATTTGACTGCTGTTAACCCCTCCGCTCCCATAGGACCGTAGGCATGAAGTTTTGTCGTTGAGATACCAATCTCGGCACCGAGTCCGAGTTGTCCACCGTCGGCAAAGCGAGTGGAGGCGTTTACTAGCACGGTTCCAGAGTGGACCACAGACAAAAACTGCCCAGATACACTTTCGTTTTCGGTGATTATGGCTTCTGTGTGGTTAGAACCGTAGTTTTGAATGTGCTCGACAGCAGCATCGAAGTCTGAAACGCAGCGAATTGCAACGATTTTGTCTAGATATTCTGCATGCCAATCGGCTTCGTTTGCAGAAGAAACAGGGACTTGCGCCCATTTCTGTGTCTCCTCGTCGCCCCTCATCTCGACGCCCGCGCAGCTCATTGCGGCAGTCAGCATGGGCACAAAGCGCTCGGCTATCGCGCTGTCGACAAGGATCGTCTCAGCCGAATTGCACACGCCAGGACGAGAGGCTTTGGCGTTAACAGCGATCTCGCAAGCCATTTTCAAGTCTGCATCCTCATGAACGTAGACGTGGCAAACGCCTTTGAAATGCATGATGACCGGGATTTTTGAGTGTTCTGCGACAAAGCGAATCAGGCCTTCGCCGCCTCGGGGAATGACCAGGTCGACTGATTCATCTTGCTGCAAAAGTTCGAGAAGGGCCGCGCGATCGGTGGTCTGAAAGACTTGAACCGCATCCGCTGGCAATTCGGCTGCGACCAGTCCTTGGCGAATGGCTGTGCAGATTGCGAGGTTGGAGTGAATCGCCTCTTTGCCGCCGCGCAAGATCACTGAATTGCAAGAGCGCAAACAAAGGGCCGCCGCATCGCTCGTGACATTGGGACGGCTCTCAAAAATCATCGCCACAACTCCCAGAGGAATTCGTACTCGGGACACCAGAAGTCCATTCTCACGCGTAATAGAGCTGATTTCCTGTCCGATTAGGTCTGGCATCTCAGCCACTTCTCGAACCGCGTCGGACACCGATTTGACTCGCTCGGGAGTCAGGCAAAGCCTATCGACCATCGCGCTTGCCAAGCCCTGCTCGGCTGCGTTCTTCATATCGACCTCATTGGCGGCAAGTATCTGTGCCGATTGCGAATCGATAGCATCTGCAATGAGCATGAGCCCACGACTTCGCTGTTCGGAACTTGTCCGAGATAGCGCTCGTGAAGCCTGCAAAGCCCGGCGACAAATCTCTGGTACATCGAGAGTCGCACCGCTTACTTGAGGTATGGATTCCGCTGAGTTGCTCATGAGTTACAAGGCCCTGAAACGCCGGAGCGCCGTAAAATTGGACTTGGTACTGATATTTTGCCTCGTGAAACCCAATTGTGCAAGCTCCAAATGCCTGTATGACGCTGGTTGTGGCTATTGCGCTGCCTTGTGCAGTGCAGCGACAATGCCGGCAACGATGGATGTATCAAAAATCTCAATTGGCCCCAATCCCCCAGATGAAGTGCACGCAATCATTGAGGTTCCCATTGGCGGCGTCCCGGTGAAGTACGAACTCGACAAGGCTTCGGGGGCGATGTTTGTCGACCGTTTTTTGCATACGGCGATGTTCTATCCGGCAAACTATGGCTTTATCCCTCATACCTTGTCCGACGATGGAGATCCGGTGGACATCTTGGTCGTGGGTCGGGTAGCCGTTGTTCCTGGTGCAGTGGTTCGGTGTCGTCCGGTTGGCGTTCTCAATATGCAGGACGAGTCCGGTGAAGACGAAAAAATCTTAGCAGTTCCGGTAGACAGCCTCTATCCGTATTTTTCGAACGTTAAGAACTACTCTGACTTACCAGAGGTTGAACTACAGCAAATTGAGCACTTCTTTACCCACTACAAAGACTTGGAACCTGGTAAATGGGCAAAGCTAAAGGAGTGGGAAGACGTGGACAAGGCGAAGGAAATGATCGTCGCCGGCATTGAGCGGGCGATCGCTGCTGAGAAATAGCAGCGGCTGAAAAGCACTAGTTTCGAGACTTGGGAACAAATAGTGTTCCCACGTCTTCGCAGGCCAGGGCGCGGCTGAGAATGTTTCTCTCCCGTCCGGGCAAGATGAGAGTTGGGACACCAAAGCCCGCTGCCCTCTCGGCGCTGATCACTTTAGAGACCATACCACCTTGGCCCAACCCGGATGAGGATTCAGAGGAGGCGAAGGGGCGCGCTTGTGTCTCAATGTCCGTAACAATCGGAATGCGTTTTCCGCCTTTTGCGGGGTCGGCGTCGTGCAAGCCGTTTACATCGGTGTAAATGAGCAGCGCGTCGGCTGAGACCAGATTGCAGACCAAGGCTGCTAGCTCGTCGTTGTCGCCAAAGGTAATCTCGGTGGTGGCGACTGTATCGTTTTCGTTGACGATAGGAATAATTCGCGCCTTGAGGAGCGCTGCAAGTGCGTTTTGGGCGTTGGTAAATCGCTCAGGGTGATTGAGACCGTCCCCGGTGAGAAGAATTTGGGCGATGTGACGCTGGTGTACACCAAAGGCTCGTTCCCAGTTTTGCACTAGGCGACTTTGTCCGATAGCCGCCGCTGCTTGCAAGAGCGGGAGTTGTTCGGGACGCTGAGCGATGCCCATGACGGGCAATCCGAGCGCGATGGCACCAGAGCTGACGACGATGAGTTCTATTGACGGGTCGAGCCGAGCCAACTCGTCGGCTATGGCTGCCGGTTGTCCGATCGGCGATTCCGCGAGTAGGCTGGAGCCGACTTTAATAACGATGCGCTTGGCCTGTCCGAGACAGCGACGACGCAGCTCGGTATTGGCGGATGCCACTTATTCTTCCTCGCTGGCTTCTCGGTAGATCCGGTCGAAATTTCTCACTAGGCTTTCTAGGTAGGTGTTGCGTTCGACAGCAAGTTGCAACTCAATGGCCGCGGCGGAGCGGGCGAGAAAACTGGATTCGGAGCGAAGTTGCATTTCCAGTGCCTCGTCGACCTCGGTGGTTGCCTCGATTTCAGTAGAGCGGCTGAGAAGTTTTCGGATTCGTCCACCGGACAGTAGATCGGCGATCTCAGTGGGAGCCCGTACGCTACTTCGAGCAGCTGCGACAAGCCCTTTGCGAAAAAGATGACCACTGAGTGCACCGTCGGTCTCAGCCCGAGCTTTGTCAATTAACGTGCGGAGCTTTTGTCCGGATACCGCGTCGAGGCCCATGCCGACATGCAAGCGAGCGCAGTAGTGATCGAAGAGTGTGGCCACTTCAAAGGAGGCACCGGCTGCCTTGGCTCGTTTGGCCGCTAGAACGGTTACCCAGAGCTTTTTCCACTGTTTTGAGACAATTCGCAGCGCCAACCCGCCACCGACAAGTTCAGCCCACTTGGGCGGAGCCTCGGGGCCATCGGCGATCGCTGTCAGCGCCTGCGGATCAATATCAATGCTGTGAGCATCGGCAATTTTCTCAATGGTCTTGCGTTCAATGGACGAACTCAACCAGTCGTCAACAAAGGGCAGGGGAACCGCGCCGGCAAATGCGGCAGCGAGAGAGCGTCCGATAATCATTCTACGGTGTGGCGTTAAATAGCCCCGACTTAGCTCGAGAGATTTCATCTCCCATCCTTCAGGGATGCTTTGGGCGTAGGAGCTTTTCTGGCTGGCGGCGCAATGCTCTTGAGTAACTCTTCACGCTCGGCCAATTCTCTGCGCCGTGCGCCAATCGTCATGATGGCCGCATCATCTGGCGCGCCAATGCTCTCTTCGTGTCCGACTTTGGAGATAGTGCGCTCCGCTTGAAGTTTCATCTGCAGTGAACGACCATCTCGCTGGTAGGATATCGTGCCCTCAAACTGCAAGTACAGCACAGCCCCGGTTTCAGCGTCTAGCGATGCCGTCCCGCGGATTGCGTCGACGACAATGCTGTTGCGCCACAGCTTGTGTGACAAGGTTTCAGCATCGACCGTGCGCGCTTCAGGGGCCAATTGCAGCGCGATGCTGCGAGCTGCGCGGCCTTCGAACACACTCTCGCCTTTGTCCGAAAGTTCAAGCTGTCTGCCCAGTAACTCCAAGTAGTCCGAGGCGCCAGCGAAGACCTCGTTGCGAATGTCACTCGCTTCGGTTTCGCTCTGCGCTAGGCGAGCGTGATACGGGCCAAAACGCGGACGAAGATAGAGGGTTTTACCGTCGTAGCTCGCGTGTCGTCCGTACTCTTTGGAGTTGTCCAGAGTCATGCGGTAATGGCCTTCGCTATCAACTGCCAAAAGTAGCTCGTCGCTCAGCTCTTCGATTGTGCTGCCGCCTTCCAAGACTTCAACGCTGGAAGATCCGTTCACCCGATGAGCGCCCAATACTTCGCTTGTCCAATGATGAGGAAGTGCAGTCGCGCGGAGCAGCTCCACTGCATCGGAACTTGCCTTGTCGACATCGACCTCGAGCTTGAGCATGGCTGGCGAAACCACCAAATCACCCAATTCTTCGTCTGCACGGCCTTCGCTACTGCCACCACATCCACTTGTGATGCGGGCGAAGGCGAGGGCGAGTAATGCTGCGCGGAGCCACAAAGAAGAAGTCACGTCCACTTCATAGCGGGCTCGACGCCGTGGGTCAACCGCGCTACGGTATGAGGGTGATTGACGCAGAGCTTTGGGCAAATCAGTCCGCAAGTCCTGTAATGCTTGCCTTTGTCGCGTTCTTGGGCGCGTTGTGGGGAAGTTTTGCGAACGTTTGCATCTACAGGATGCCGCCGACTGATGAGAACCCCAAGGGGCTATCGGTTGTGCAACCCGGCTCGCATTGCAGCCATTGCAAGCACCCAGTGCGCTGGTACGACAACGTTCCGATGCTCAGTTACCTGTGGCTCAAGGGCAAGTGCCGCGACTGTGGAACCAGTTTTTCTCCGCGATATCTACTCGTCGAAGCTGCGGTCGCAATGCTCTTTGTCGCCGTTTATTACTACGTTGTCGCCATCGCGTATACCGATACTGCTCCCACTGAGCAGCTCATACGTTCAGGGGTATTGGCGGCGTTTTGCTGGCTAATGGTGGTAATCGCGTTTATTGATTTGGATCATAGACTCATCCTAAACAAGATCACCTATCCCGCCATACCGATCATGTACGGACTCGGACTACTGCTTCCTGGCGCTACTTGGAAGACCGGACTGATTGGAATCGTTGTTGGTTACGGGCTGGTACGAGCGATAGCAGATTTGTTTTGGCTGGTGACACGCAGAGAGGGAATGGGCTACGGAGATGGGAAATTACTAGCGATCGTCGGTGCGCTTTTTGGCTGGCAAGGTGTGTTGGTCGGTCTGTTTCTCGGGTCTTTAGTCGGAACGACTTTGCTCATCCCGATCTTAATTGCGGGACGGATTCGCGCTGCTTGTCAACCCAATGACAAGACAGACGAAGATAATTCCACAGAACCAGACTCAGTCGAAGACTGCAACGAATCAGAGGAGGAGGATATTCCCAATTGGCGTCGAGTGGAATTGCCCTTTGGCCCATTCATCGCGATTGCTGCCGTTCTATTTATTTTCATTGAAGCGCGATTGCGATTGCACTTCTTCTTTCTCTGGTAGCGGTTGTCGCCCGCACTAAGATTGGACATAATGTCGTGTAAAGATGGGGAAGAAGAGTAGGCAAGGAATCCATGGGTAGGCGTTCATTCGCCGGCTATTTGTGTGAAGAGAAGCTATCTGAAGGACTCTTCGGGCAGACCTTTCGCGCAATTAACAAGAGCGGTGTGGAAGTTCGCGTCGTGGTTCTGGACACGAAGCTTTCTAAGAATAAGGAGTTCGCGACTGGGCTGGCACAATTCTCGACCGGACTAGCGGCACTATCGCATCCCAACTTGGTGACAACAAAAACGGTGGGACGCGGCAAGGATGGCAATCTGATTGTCATTTGCTCACCGGTAAAAAACTCGTCCGAACTCACGGCCGTGATGAGCTCTAAGGAAATTCCCCAGGCCATTGCTTTAGGCATTTGCATGAGCGTATTGCGTGGGCTAGCCTATGCGCACCAAAAGGGAGTTATTCACGGAGGTGTACATCCGCAAAGTGTAGTTCTTGATGCTTTGGGCGTCAGCCGGCTGGGTGATCTAGGACTGGCGCGCGCGCTGACGGTGGCCGCTGTTTCACCGGACAACTCAGACCTACTGGCTGGACTGAGAGGATACTTGGCACCGGAACTGACCTTAGGTGGTGCTCCCACGACAGAATCCGATGTATATTCGGTATCCATTTTGTTTTGCCATTTGCTTTGGCAGGCAACGGCTCCACCGGAGTCGAGTCAATCCGGTCTCGCCGCAGCACTTCGCCGGGCGCAGAATTCCGACCCGACTGAGCGAATCAAAACTGCCAGTATACTTGTGCAGGAGCTTGAATTGGTACTGGAAGTGTCCGGGACTGAAATTGCGAGTGATGAAGGTGTGGCGGCGTTCTTGTCCGGCAAGGAGAGTGGCGGCAAGGAGAGCGCAGCCAGTCTGTCCCTCGATGACGTGTTGAGTGATGGCGCAGAGGGATGCGCTGCACCAGCTGAGCAGGTATCGCAAGATGAACTGCCCACAGCCGAGTTTGAGAGCGTTTCGGATTCGGTACTGGACTCGCTTGCGTCTGATGCTGCTTTGGATTCGCTTGCGTCTGATGTTGCCTTGGATTCGCTTGCGTCTGATGCTGCCTTGGATTCGCTTGCGTCGGACTCTGTGTTGGACGCGCTTATGTCCGAGGCTGAGTCTGAGGCCGAGACCTTAGAGGGCCTTGAGGCCACGCGAGCGGATGATCCAATTGGTTCAGACCCAGAGATGCAGCTCGACTCCGCCGCCCGAAGCTCGGAAATTGAGCGAAAGGCTGCCGAGTTGAGTAAGGCGCTAGATATCGCGGAAGACCAGGCACAGGCGGAGGCACAGGCACAGATGGCATCGGCTGAAGAGCCTATCGCAGACGACTATGTCGATGATGACGCGACGCCTCTGCCCGCGCCAAGACCGTTTCATGCGGACGGCAGCGATCATGATGCTCTGGTGGACAACTTGGGGCGACACGCAGCTGATCATTCCCCCTTCGACGATGTTGATGATTTACCGGACGGAGAGTCGCGTTTCAAAAACTTGCGGCTCGTCGCTCTTATCGTGTTCGCAGTCGCTATTCTTTTTGCCGTTGCTTACACTATTAGTGATCGTATCAAAGCGGCGGAGAATGAGAAGAATAGCCAGGAAGAGAAACTTGCTGCGGAAGCGGCACTGCAGCAGCCCAGGGCTGGAAACGTGGCTATCGAGTCGGAAACCGCAGATGCTGCAGTTTGGCTACTAGTTGGAAGAACTCCTACGGAGACATTCCCGCTGTCTTCTTCGATGATTCATGGACTGCGATTCGACAGAGAAGGCTATGAATCTACGTTTGGCAGCATCAGCAACATTCACTGGTCTGGCAAAGACAAGGAGCGCAAAGCAGATTTCTCGATTTCACTTAAGCCGATGTCCGCCGAAGGACCAATTCTCTTGCCGGCATTTCCGCCTGCTTTGGACAATGCTGGCATAGTAAGCAAATCGGGGCAGGGCCCTGTCCGAATTACCTCACAACCAGAGGGAGCTGAAGTGTGGTTACTGGTTGGAACGACTCCAATGGCAGAGCTACAGGGGATTGCGGCCGGCCAAACCTACGAGTTCAAAATTCAGAAAGACGGATTTCGTCCGGGAATAGCCATTGTCAAAGAAGACGATTGGTACCTGAGTGGTCGAGAGGGGCCGATTCGACCCAG
>JAESTW010000796.1 GCA_016763395.1 Kofleriaceae bacterium | reverse complement strand
GATCAGGATTTTCCGGACAACGGGTGATCGCTGCCTTTCAGCCGCATAGATATAGCCGGACAAAGGACCAGTTCCAAGAGTTCTCTCGCTCTTTCTACGACGCGGACATGGTCTTCATTTGCGATGTTTTCTCCGCTGGAGAAGAGCCGATTGAGGGAGCTACCTCTGATGCACTGGTTAAGGCGATTCGCGCCAATGACCACAAAGACGTTAACTACATTCCCAAGCGCGAAGACATGGCGGCAAAGCTGGCTGAGATACTTCAGCCTGGTGACATCGTGATCACGATGGGCGCTGGCGACATTCAGTTGACCTGCAATGAGCTCATCGAGGCGCTGGAAGCCAAGGGCTCGGTTGCAGAGGTCAAGAACCTAGCCACAAGGTAGTCATGGGAAGCTCGCGCTCTTTACTCAGTGCGGTACAGCGCGAGACTCTACATGCCTTGTCCGGTGAGTCGGCGCGCTTTGATGAGCTGCTCTCACGGCATACCACATTGAAAATCGGCGGCCCTGCAGACGCTTGGGTAGCGCCGCCGGACATCGATAGCTTGTCTAAGGTGATCCAGTTTTGTATCGCTGAAGACTTGCCGATGTTGGCAATCGGTGGCGGCTCAAATCTGCTTGTTCGCGACGGCGGAGTTCGCGGCGTTGTACTTTCGACTCGCGGCTTGCGGGCATTGAGCGTAAATAGTGACAAGGTTGTTACTGTCGAGTCGGGCGTATCCACTGGTAAACTTCTGAGTAGCGCGACAAAATGGGGGCTTGGAGGATTAGAGTTTCTCGGAGGAGTCCCGGGCTCACTTGGAGGCGGGATGGTGATGAATGCCGGCACCTACCTCGGCGAATTTAAGGAGGTCACACTGCTTGTGCGCTCGATGCGCCTTTGCGACGGCGTGATTGTCGAGCGAGACAATGCAGAGTGTGGCTTTGTCTACCGGGGTTCAGCGCTTCCCACCAGCGAGATTGTGGTTGAGGCAGAGCTCAAGCTCACTCCTCGAAGCATCGAGGAAATCACCGAGGTGGTAAAATCAATTCGGACAAGGCGAAAAGAGCGAGAGCCATCGGGCGCGTCCAACGCCGGTTCGGTTTTCAAGAACCCTGAAGGCGATTTTGCTGGCAAGCTTATTGAGTCGGTCGGCTACAAAGGAACCCGAGTCGGCAATGCGGAGTGCTCGCCCGCGCACGCCAATTGGTTTGTCAACCACGGCGGCGCTCGCGCTTCGGACATGCTGACACTTATCGATGGCGCTCGGGCGAAGGTGGCAGCGGAACACGGAATTGAACTCGTACTCGAATGGAAGTGTATCGGTGAAGACTAAACGAATTGCAGCCTTGATGGGTGGTCCTAGTAGTGAGCGTGAGGTTTCGCTCAATACCGGCAAGGCGGTTGCGGAAGCGCTGCAGAGCCTAGGCTACGACGCGATTGCACTAGATTGGCAGCCAGGCGCTTCGTTGCCGTTGCTCTTGCAAGAGGCGAAGATCGAGGTGGTGTGGAATGCCCTGCATGGAACCTTCGGCGAAGACGGCGCTGTTCAAGGGCTTTTGGCGTGTATGGGCATTTTGTGTACGGGATCCGGGATTCTCTCCTCGGCCTTAGCCATGGACAAGATTGCCTCCAAACGAGTATTTGAATCTCAGAACATTCCCACTCCGCGTTGGATGATTTGGGATGAGAACGTTGAGATCGATATTGATTTCCCCATCGTCGTGAAACCAGCGAATGAGGGTTCTTCTGTAGGTGTAAGTGTTGTTCGCAATAGTGATGAATTACAGCCCGCGCTGGATTTGGCGGGCGCCAGCTCGGGACCGATTCTTATTGAGGAGTACATCGCGGGCAGTGAAGTCTTTGTTGGAATCTTGAGCGAGCGCGCACTGGGCACGATTGAGGTTCGGACAGCACGGGGTTTCTACGACTATGAGGCCAAATACGGCAATAGCGATACCGAATACCTGATTCCAGCACAGCTCGCGGAGGATCTATGCGAGCAATTGCAGGAGCTGGCACTTCGCGCTCACAAGGCGGTGTGGTGTGAAGGCTACTCTCGAGTAGATATTCGTGTACGGGAGAGCGGCGAGGCATTCGTGTTAGAAGTCAACACCTTGCCCGGTATGACGAGCAGTAGCCTGATGCCCAAGCTCGCCAAGTACGCTGGCCTGAGCTACCCTGAGATTTGCCAAGAGATACTCAAGATGGCACGATAGTCCAATGCCTCGGCTGTATTGAGGTGTCACCAAAGGTCCTATGCAAAACTTTTCTCGTGCAGTGTTTGTTTCGCTTCTCGCTGGCTGCGGTGGCAGCAGTTCAATGGCTGTCGATAGCGGCGTTGGAAGCTCTGACGCCAACCCGGACTTTTCGGAGTCTAATGGTAAGATTGTAGTTAGAACATTTCTCAATGAGCAAGTGATTCAGTTGTCTGGCCGTTTCAATGATGGTCCTGCGTTGCAGTTTGCTGTCGAAAGCGAGCGTATTGGATTTTGCAAGTTGATGACGTATTCACCGTCGTTGTGTGACCCCTCGTGTACTAACTCGGACGTGTGCATTGCCGGCGAGTGCAAAGCCTTTCCAGGGCAAGAGAATCGAGGCCCACTAGAGTGGAGCTGGCCCGGTGGGGCTATGACCGTGGAGCCTGATGCGCTCAATTCGTACTATGGCAGTGCGACGTTCACTACCCATGGTGAAGTCTCAGTCGTCATCGAGGGAACGACCTTGCGTGTCATGACAGGTGACAACCCATCACCAAGTTCGGACTGGGGCATGACAATTTCAAATCGCGGACAAACCGATGCTGTACTGCAATGGGATACCGCTGTCGATGGTGCACGAGTCAAGCTTCGCATGATTGATTGCATTGGTTCACACGGTGGTGTTTCGGCGTCCGAGATCGTCTGCGAGGCACCAGATTCTGGACAACTCACGATTCCAGCGAGTTTTCTGGATGCGCTCGACGACGGCGACTGGAGCCATGGAGAGTGCGGTTCTCATGAACTCATTCGCTATCGTTCGGATGCATCAGCGGACGGCAAGTTTCGCTTGGAAAGTCATGAGGTCTCTGGGTTTTTCTATCGGCCCTGAGGATGCGGCTTGGGCTGCAATGCAGACAAAACCACGGATAGCTCAATCTTTAGCTTGGCAAGCTCACCTTAGATTTGCCAAGAGAGACTCGTTGATGGCACCATAGCTGAATGGGTTTTCCACAATATCGTAGCCGCGCACTTAGGTTGAGTCGCGTTGTGTCGATAGCTATGCTGACAGGAGCGACCGGTTGCACCCTTCTCTTCAGTGAGCAGAAGGCTGGGGTGGATGACGGAGGGACCGTTGACGCCGGTGTTGACGCGGCTGTGACCGATGCCGAGATATGGATACCCAGCGTCGATTGGGTATCGGACACAGACTCTCTCTTCCCGGCTCACATAGTTCAAGACGACCAGCGCACCATTATTATCGGCAGTTTCTCTGGTAACCTGATTACGCCGGACAATACCCTGTTTAACTTATCGACTGATGGCAACATTGGATTTCTTGTGCTCGACCTGGCCACCGGAGATCTGACCAGTCCACAACAAATTGGTGGTACTGACGGGGACATAAATGTTGTCAGCGTGAGTAAATCGGTGTCCGGGTATAGCATGGTCGGGCTCTACAAAGGGGGCGAGGAGTTTTGTCCGGCCGAGTTTGTACAGTCTGATGATTGTAGCCATTCTGCCCAAAAAGGCACACTAAATGCGTTTTCGTCCAACTATTTGTTGGCGAATATACCCGATGGAAT
>JAESTW010000795.1 GCA_016763395.1 Kofleriaceae bacterium | reverse complement strand
GGATGGTGACGATGGTGACGATGCTGACGTCTTCATCATTCCCCTCGACCAACCCGAGGCACTCTCGTGCATTGCGAAGCTACGGCAACGTGCCCCCCATTTGAGTATCTTGGCCTGGCTGCCAACGTGGGACCTCGAGCAAGTGGACCTGGCCATCGACGGTGGCGCATCAGACTTTATCCTAGACAACAACCAAGCCGCCAGCATCCACCGAACCCGACTTCACATCCAGCTCGCAAGGCGAGAGCACTTTACTTTCGCTGCGCTGTCCGAATTGTCACGTCTAGTGAGCGCGGTATGCCCGAGTTATGACGAGGGGCTACTCTTCGCCAAATCCAATCACGCACCGTAGATTGCGTGCTTGTACGGCAGGGATTTTGCCGGTACAAACGATTCGCCCATGAATGAATCTAGCGCCGACGTACTCGTACTCCCCGACGATCAATACAACCGGGCGCTAGTCAAAAATGTGCACCCCGCGAACTGGCAGAACCCAACTCCCAATGGACGCTACAACATGGTAGTCATCGGTGGAGGAGCCGCTGGCCTGATTTGCGCGATTGGTGCTGCGGGCATGGGTGCCAAGGTCGCTCTCATTGAAAGGCATCTGCTGGGTGGCGATTGTCTCAATTTTGGGTGTGTGCCCTCCAAGTCTCTAATTCGGATTGCCCGAGCCATACACGATGCTCGTTCCTTAGACAAATTCGGAGGCAGTGCCGAGTCAGTCTCGCTCGATTTTGGCGATGCGATGAAGCGAATGCGACGTCTTCGAGCCCAACTATCCGTTAACGATTCGGCACAGAGGTTTGCCGACCTTGGGGTAGATGTATTTATCGGCGATGCTAGCTTCGTTTCCAAAACAGAAATTGTAGTAGGCGATCAAAAACTCAGCTTCGCTCGTGCGGTCATCGCCACCAGCGCGCGGGCCCGGGCAGCAAGCATCCCCGGGTTGAACGAAGCTGGTTTTCTCACCAATGTCACCGTGTTTTCGCTTACTGAATTGCCCAAGCGCCTGGTTGTCGTCGGCGCTGGTCCAATTGGCTGCGAGTTGGCACAGGCATCTTCACGAATGGGCAGTGAGGTCACCATCATCGGACGAGAGCCCGACCTATTACCCCGAGAAGACCCGGACGCCGCCGCGGTTTTGTCCGACCAATTTGGCAAGGAGGGTATCCAGCTACTGCTCGGCACCGATCTTACTGCTGTTAAAACCAAGGATGACGGCAGCAAGCTGCTGCTCTGCAAACAAGGGGGTAACACAATTGAAGTTGCCGCTGATGAGATTCTTCTCTCCATCGGACGAGTCCCCAACACCGAGGGACTGGGGCTTGAGCAAGCTGGCGTCAAGTACGACCGACGTGGCGTAATCGTGAGTGACAAGCTGCGTACAAGCAACCGCCGAATTTATGCTGCGGGCGACATCTGCTCGAGGTACCAATTCACCCAGGCGGCGGATGCCATGGCCCGAATTGTCATCCAGAACGCACTCTTCTTCGGACGAAAGAAAGTGAGTTCCTTGGTAATTCCCTGGTGTACGTATACCGATCCAGAAATCGCTCATGTTGGAATCACCTCCACGGAGGCACAGCGAAGCTGTGCGATTACCCAAACCGTACAACTTGCATCGATGGACCGAGCCCTTCTCGATGGCGAGACAGCAGGATTTGCAAGAGTGCATGTGGACCCAAAAAAAGGCCGCATTCTCGGAGCGACCTTGGTGGCGACTCACGCCGGCGAGATGATCGCAGAGATGTCACTTGCAATGACCACAAACCAGCCCCTAGGTACTCTAGCCCGAACCATTCACCCCTACCCCACCCAGTCCGAGGTTTGGAAACGGCTCGGCGATCAATGGAATCGTAAACGCTTTACTCCCTTCATCGCCAAACTCTTTAAGCGCTGGCTCGCCTGGATTCGCTAGATGTCGTCACAGGCTGCTAGCAGGTTGGACTAAAGCGGACTAAGAACCTTACCTAAGTCGACATAGGCACCGTCGTTCATCACGACAAAGGAACGGTCGTCGAACTTTAGGCCACCCTTACCGTCGTGTTGAAGAATCTCAACCTGCCCCATCCCGTACCCCATCGGTCCGCGAGAATAGTAGTGAATCTGCAAGCGATACGGATACGCACTGGCGTCGCCGTCGATGGCAAAACACTCGGGCCCGTAGCCAGTTGTCACGTCCGCAAAGAGTCTGCCGCCACTTTGTAGGGTCGGGGTGCTGAAGAACGAATGTCCGCCCTTGCCGTCAAAGATGTGAAAATCAACATCATTGGCATCGGTTTCCCAGTTGAGCACAAAGCGTGTGGAGGGCTTGGTGGCCAAACTGGCTCCCGCCTTTTTCAGTCTAGCTAGAATGTCACTCTTCGCCTTTGGATTCGCTGCCAACCAAGCCGCAGCGATGATTCCCAAGTCCTCTCGGAGAATCTCGAGACCACCAGCAAAACGTCCGCTAGGATACTTTTGCGAGAGGCCCTTTTCTATCGCGGCAAATGCGTCTGCTGGGCGCTGGTCACGAACCAGCGCATACGCCAAGAGCCTATGCACGCTCAGGTGATCGGGTCGCTGCTCTGCTGCCTGCTGAAGTGTATCGACACTCAACTTCTGTCCGGCTTGCTCGAGCCTAGACAACCGAGCACCAGCGAAGCGTCGCAAATCAGCGCGTGAGGGAAAGAGGTCAATGATGGAGCCGTAGGCCCGTGCTGCCAGCGGGAAATTCTCTGCCGCCTCCAACGCTTCACCTAGAGCGACCAAGGCCATCACTTGTCCGGGTTCTTCGTTGCGCCAACGTAGAGACGCTGCCAATGCCTGGTCGACATTGCCTACCTCAATCGCCGCGTAGATGCTTGCCATTTGTCCGGTTAGAGCTGGTGGGCCTTGCTTCTCAAACTCCACTAGCCCCTGCTCGACCGCGATCGTTTGAACTCGCGAATTTCTCTCGGGAGCGTTGCTCACCGAGTCTACTGGTGACTCTTCCATTCTGGGCCGAGGTTGAGGACGCCGAACCTGACGCCTACGCCGAGCCACTGTCGTAGTAGATGGCGGAGGCGGCGGTGAAGCCGGTGCAATTCTGTCACCCGAGACTTCGTCATCATCGAACTCGAATGCCCCGTCGGCACCACCTGTCACCACCGAGGACTTGAAATCTCGTTGGCCGCCCCGCATCATCTCCTTCTCTTCCTCGGCGGAGTTCTTGTCTGCGTCATCATCCCATTCCGCGTCGTCATCGTCATCATCATCATCCCAGTCCGCGCCGTCATCATCATCATCGTCTCCCCTACTGAGATTCATTTTTTTGGCGACAGCCTTGGTCTTGGGTTTTCTCGGCGCCGCCGCCACCATCACCAAGGTATTGCGCTGCTCTAGCGAGAGCCCATTTTGTCCGACAACGAGTATGTCCGTGAGTGCCTTGCGGTCGATACCAAAGCGCGCGTAGTCCGTTTCTGCTTCCAGTACAAGCAGCGCGGTGTGGTCCGAGAGCACCCGGTATTTTGTAGACATATCGACGATCTTTGCCTTGAGCGCACTCTTTTTATCCTTGCCGATAGCCTCGATATAGGCCCCCTGTAGCCGGGCAATATGCGCTTGCACCGAGGAGCGTTTGAGCAGCGGCCCCGGAACCTCGAGCACGGGAATTTTTCGCAGTGACTCAGCCCCTTTCATCTCGATAGAAAGAGTCTCCGGTGCATTCTGGTCCGCGTAACCGGCATAAATCAGCACCTCATCACCAGGTTGGACGCCATTGGCAACCGTAGGCCAAACCCACGCGGCCCCGGGCACGGAAAACTCAACCGAGGTGGTAGCGGCGCCCAAGCGTCTAACGACTTCAGTATCGGACAACATGGAATTTAGTACCACTCCATCCATGCTTCGAGTCCCGCGAACGATTCGGTTGGCGGCCTCGGTGTCCCGAATTCCGCCGACCAGTATCATATCAATACGACCAATTTTACTCGGCAGTAGTTTTGCTTGTCCGGCGACTTCCATATCACCAGAAGTCGCGATTCCGTCACTTACAATGAGCAGCCTGTCAGAACCGCTCTCCTGTCCAGCCCAGGATAGGGCAGCACTCAAGTCCGAGGCTCCCAGCGGCCGGCGAGCGAGCAGTGCATTGACCGCATCCTGTCCGAAGTCGCCCGCTTTGCCGCGAAACACAGGAGTTACCTCTTGATCAAAAGCAGCGACAACAATCGGCAACGCAGCCCCCTGTTGCTGCGCAATCTCTGCAATGAGCGAGTGCAAACGCCTTACCTCGCGCTGAAACCCCGGCGCCCGAGAAGCCGAGGTATCAAATAGAATCGTCATACCAGTCGGACGAACTGACTCAACACTGAGCTTTGGACGCACTCGAGCGACAATATGAGTCCCGTTTCGCAACGCTTGTAAGGTGGATCCTGCCACCGAAAAGTCCTTTGTCGGCACCTCGCCCAAGGCACGCATCTCCTGCCGCTCATAGCGCAGGCCTTCGCGATCGTGCACCGCAACCATCGAGCTCACGGCAAGAGTGTCGATCGCCGGCAGTCCGCGCAGTGGCAAGGTGTAGTTTTCACCGCCCACTAGCTCGTGGGAAAAGGACAGTATGATTTCTTTTACGCCATTGGCCGGAATGGGGAAAATACGAGCGCGAAACTGATTGCCCGCCTCCTTTTCCAACAGCATCGGATCTTGTTTTCGATGCAGGAAATCTTCGTAGGCGCGCCGCGCTGCCATGCGTTCCACAACCTCCGCTTCCCGCCAGCCATTGTCCATCTTCATCGCCAGCCGAGAAACCGATGCGCCGTCCGGTAAGGTGATCTGAAAGCGCCCCTCAAGCACACGATTTTGCGGGTTGCGAAAGCGCATTCGCAACTCGGTAAATGCCAAGGGACCGTCGACCACTGCCTTGGCTTGCAGGGACTCCAAGAGTAATCCTGTGCCATCATCGGCCGTGAGCGAGAGCGGCGCCTCTGCAATCATTTCTGTTTGCGGGTAGGTCATCGCTGCCGCGCGAACCTGCTCGGATTCAAACGCGGCGAAACCAATACTTCCCTGAACAAACGTCGCCGTTATCGCTCCCCCACTATGCGCCCGAATTGGCATCTGTTTTCCCGACCCCGGAGCTGAGCAGGAAGAAGCGACCATGGAGATCGCGATCCCCATTCCAAGTGTTTGTTTCCACGTAGTAATTTTCATGAGAGGCGACCTGCTTTTTTCTAACGCAAGAAACCTGCGCTAGGTCTAAATTGTATGAAGATCGGGCTATTGCGGCAGCACTCGCACACCCAGATTGTTGTCAGCGACCACCTAAGCCCGGCCCGACAGCCAATCGAGAGCCAGTTGACCACAGAGCTCCGCTCGCCAACCGCGCAAGAGCCGACAGTCTTCCGCTGCGATTTGCCCTAGTTTGTG
>JAESTW010000794.1 GCA_016763395.1 Kofleriaceae bacterium | reverse complement strand
TTTTGCTAGAGTCCGCGCCTCCAGAGGGAACATGATCCGCTCCAAACAGTCACTTTTAGTATTTGCCACTTTACTCGCGGTCCCGCTCTCTACAGCCAGTGCCGATTCTTCAAACCCCTACGAGCGAAATCCTGCCGAGAAGAGCTCACCCCAGAGGGACGCTCGCGGGTGGGAGCAAAAGCCCAAGAACCCCAGCGTGCCCGTTCTTGGACCAATAGGGGCGGCACTCAAAACAACAGGGCGTTTCCTTGTCGACGTCGCGGTGGCTCCCATTCGCGGCTTGGTGCTCCTTGAGGATCGACACCAAGTCTACAGCCACGTGCAAGAAATTCTGTACAACGAAGATCTTACTGGCGGCGTTCTACCAGCAGCTTCTTATGCCAGCGGACTTGGTATCTCGGGTGGTGCAAACATCTTCTACAAAGACCTGTTCGGGAACAACGAGCTTGTCCGTCTCAATGGTCTCTATGGTGGAGACGATTTTTACTCGGTCGACTTCAAATTCGAGTTCCCCGAGCTCTTTAACAAGCGTGGCTACCTGACCGGGCGGGGGCGTTTTGAATCTGATCCCAAACGCGACTTTAGCGGCATTGGTAATTCTGGAGGGGGGCCTTTTGAGCCGCAAGGCTTGACTCGCTTCAAGGAGCGTCGCTTTCTGCTTTTGGGCCAGGGAGGGCTGCTCTTCGGTAGTCGACAACAGCTAAAAACAGGGGTTTCTCTCATCTACAATAATCGCAAGTTTGACGAAGATGATGCGGTCGGGGCAGATCCTATCGGAACAGTCTACGACGCCGACCGATTGCTAGGGTTTCGAAGTGGGGTGGAAATCTTCGAAGCAACGTTTGATATCGCGCTCGACCTGAGAGACTTTGCAGGCACCACCAGCAAAGGTGCGCTCTTGTCCGGATTTGGGGGCGGGGCCCTCGTAGGCGATGCAGACTTTGTTCACTATGGCGCCGAGGCGTCGTATTACTGGACGCCTTGTCGTGAGCGGCGGGTATTTATCTTCCGAGTCGCCCATGAAGGTGTGCACGGGGATGAGATACCATTCACGGAGCTCCCCAGGCTTGGTGGCGCGGGCACACTGCGCGGGCACCGCCGCGACACCTATCGTGATGAGCTCTCGCTGATCGGAACATTGGAGTACCGATATCCGATTCACCATTTTGTCTCAGGAACGCTCTTCGCCGAGACAGGCAAAGTCGCTGGCACGTACGACGAACTTATCGTAGGTGGATATCGTGATAACTTTCGACTTGGGTATGGCGGAGGACTCACGATCCACACCCGTGAAAATCTGGTCGTAAACCTGCAAATGGCCTATGGACACGGGGAACGCGGGGCCGGTTTCGAATTTTACTTTGCCACGGATGTCTTGCAAGCATTTCGCAGCCGGGGGAGAGCACTCTAATGATGAAGCAAATCTTGGCTCTCAGCCTTCTTATCAGCGCATGTGCGGCACCGGTGGCCGGACGCTTCAAAGATCAGCCTATCGTTTGGCGGGTTGACGACTCTAGGGATATCCCCGAACCGGACGAGAGTATCTTTGACGCCTATACGTATTACCTCGATGCCTACGTTTTTGACAGGCTCACCGATTTGGTGGATCCCCCTGAAATAGGGCCAGCGCAAGATACCAATGCATTGGACGAACTCCCCGACTCATCTTGGTTTCAAAACCGAATCGGCCAGCGCGAGATGTCGCCAAAGGAAGCTGCCACAGGGGCAAATGATCAGGGACCGCCTCAGTTGCCGATTACCATCTTTGCCGCGAAGACCGGTGGTGCCAATCCGGGGTTCTTTGCCAAGGATATCCGAGGTGTGCGCTATTTGATCAAGTTTGACAATGCCGAGAATCCAGAGCAGCAGACTGCAGGCGATGTAATTGTGAGTCGTATCTTTTGGACTCTGGGCTACTTTGTTCCATCGGATAACGTGTTTCACTTCCAAAGAAATCAAGTGATCATTGGCGAGAAGGTCAAAAAACAGCTTTCTGAGAAGGACATCGACGAGATGCTGGTAGGCGCTGCACGCAACAAAGAGGGGGCGATCCGCTCCCTTGCCAGTCAGTTTGTTCCCGGGATTCCCAAGGGCGGCTGGTCTGGAATGGGCACCCGAGAGGACGATCCCAATGACCAAATTGATCATGAGCAAAGACGTGCGCTGCGGGCTCTCTTGGTGTTCTCCGCTTGGCTTGGACACACGGACCTCAAGGAGGACAACTCCATTGACGTCTATGTCGACGAAGACGGTACGAAGTTCCTGAAGCACTTCCTCGTCGACTTTGGTGAGGCGCTCGGCGGCCACCAGTCGGAGAAGGCGCAGCTTTCCATCGGCTGGGAGCATGGGTTCGACTGGCAGGCCCAGGGGATGGCCCTGGTCTCGTTTGGCTTGCATGTGCGGCAGTGGGAAGATCAGAAGGAGACGCCATGGAAGTCGATCGGCCACTTCGGATCGAAGTACTTCAACGCCCCTGATTGGCGTGAGCGTTATTACTATCCGCCGTATCACTTCATGGACGACGCGGACGGTTTTTGGGCTGCTAAGCTCGTGATGAAGTTCACGCGCCCCATGCTCGAGGCAATCGTGGCGGAAGGCCACTTCACCGAGCCTGCGGCTGCGGCCTATCTCGTCGACACTCTCCTAGCCAGGGCATGGAATGTCGGCAATCGCTATCTAGACCGAGTCACACCGCTAGATGAGTTTACGTTCGAGGATGGCAAGTTGTGTGCGACAGACCTGTCTCGCAAGTACGGGATTGCGACGTATGGCCGCGTCGAGTTACTCGATCACAAGGGCAAGGAGTTGAGTCACATCGACATGGATGCGGATGGCAGAGTTTGTCTGCCAATTGCTAGTGACGAGGAGTATCGGATTTTGCGGGCGCGGATTCGCAGGGCAGATGGACGTACGCCGCCGATGGAGATCCATTATAAGGGCGGAGATAATGCCCGCATCCTGGGAATTGTGCGCAACTAGAAGATGGCTTCTGTACGTTTCACTGTCTGTGCCGCGATTGTCCTCGCCCTCGCCAGCCCGGCGCACGCCCAGAAGAACACCGGCTTGGCCGAACCGGCAAAAGTGAAGTCGGAGTTTGCTGAACTCTCGTGGTCCTACCTATACGACGGAGGAGTGATTCCCTTCGTATACGCCACAATCTCACTCCGGCTGGGAATTGATCTTTGGGCGCCGACGCGAACACCGCCGCTCTTTTTCGATCAAGGGGACGGCGGGGCTCCATCTCACAAAAGCCAGGAAGTCCCTACTTGGACAATCCAAGCCGGTGCGCTTGGCTTGGGCATTGGACTTGCTCTGATCCGAGACGAATCGCGTTGGTTCCACGTCAAGGGGTTTCTCGAATCTCTCTCGACAACCGTTGCGCTCACCGCTGCGGCCAAACATGGCTTCGGCAGAATTCGCCCCGACACCGTCGTTGGCGAGCCGATTCCTAATGACCAACGCCTCTCGTTTTTCTCTGGCCACTCATCGGCGGCTCTCAGCGCTCTGACCTACACGGCACTCTATCTCCGCTATCATGGATTCGATGAGGCTCGCGGGCAGAGTTTGCTGACGGGCTGGGAGGCGTTCACCTATGCCGGGCTTCTTGGATTGGCCATCGGTGTGCCAGCCTCGCGTTTCGTCCGTAATCGCCATCACCTGTCTGATGTTGTTGTTGGCTCCGCCGTGGGAGCGGGATTATCTGCGGCATTCTTCTACTGGCAAGAAGCGAGGTACCGGGATGCAGTATCGGGGGCAAAGCGGTCGAGTCTTCGATTGCTGCCCAATCTGGAGGACCCGGGACTATCGCTTGCCATGACCTGGTAGTCTGCCTGGCAGGCCGCTACCCCCGACATCCGCGATTCGATGAAGAAGTGGCGAAGATAAGAGATTGACTACCCCGCCCAATTTAGCCTTCCTGTTGACAATCGCGCTATCGAGTTGTATATACATCTTAAGGCTGAGGGATGTCGTCCAACAAGAACAACAAGGCTGTCGCAGAAGCGGCCAAGATCATCTCGATGGATTGTCTTGCTACGCGGACGCGATTGATAAACCGAACGCTCACCTCGATTTACGATGAGGCGCTTCGTCCACTCGGTCTGACATCCAATCAGTTGACCATCTTGGTGGTCATCGCCAACCGCGGCACTATCTCACCGACCGAAATCGCCCTGCTACTAAACATGGATAAGTCTACCGTTAGTCGCAACGTCGGACGGATGCAGAAAAGCGATTGGTTGATCATCGAGCAAGTCGAATCTGGCAAAGGACAGCGGCTTGCGCTCAACAGCCGGGGCCGGACATTGATTCAAAAATCACTTCCCCTCTGGGAGCAAGCTCAATCCCAAGCTAGAAACGTGCTCGGTCAGCAAGGTGCCAACTCGATTCGCAGTATCGGGAATGCGGTGTTTTCCCAACTCGGTACTGAATAAGTTCTCCCTTTTTTTACCATCTAAGTTGCATATACAACCAAAGGACAAACAATGACAAAGAAAAACAACAATCCGCTAATTCTCGTCACAGGAGCTGCCGGCAAGACCGGATCGGCAGCCGTAGAACAATTACTAGGTCGAGGGTTTCCCGTGCGTGCGCTCGTGCGTCGCCTCGATGACCGATCCGCGCGCCTACAATCACTTGGTG
>JAESTW010000793.1 GCA_016763395.1 Kofleriaceae bacterium | reverse complement strand
TTGACCACGGAGCGTTTGTCACGAAAGGTGTATTCGATCGGATCTTCGACCGTGATAATATGGCAGGCTTTTCGTTGGTTAATGTAGTCGACCATGGTGGCCAAGGTGGTCGACTTGCCGGAGCCAGTAATTCCCGTAATTAGAACGAGTCCACGTTTGTGTTCTGCCAGCGCGAGGATGCCGTCGATAAGTCCGAGAGTTGAGAAATCTGGAACCTCGGGTGGAATCAGCCGAAGAACCATGCCGGTAGCGCCACGCTGTTGAAAAAGATTTACCCTAAATCGGACACCGTCATCGGTGCCATACCCCAAATCCAGGTCCCAATTCTCTTCAAACTCTTTCTGTTGTCTCTCATTCATCATCTCCTTTGCGAAGTCCGAGATGGCTTCTTTGCTCAGAGGAGGAACGTCACGAACAGTTCTCAGTTCGCCTTTGATACGGAAAATGGGAGGTAGTCCAGATTTTATATGTACGTCAGATGCACCGAGTTGCCTGGCTGCAGCGAGTACTCTATCGAAGACTTCATTGTTCATATTGGTCTCAGCAAGGAGGTGAAATCGTAGCACTTTCTCCTCCAGCAATGTCGCGTCACTGGAATTTTCGTTTGAAGATTCTTCCGTTTTTCTCTGTGTGGAATGGTGGGTAACTTAACGGCCGGGCTTTCCTACCCAATGCCAATAGCGGAGCCACTCTTCGCAGACGAAAAAAACCGCAATCCCCAGTGCTGGGCGGCGCTTCCTGCTAGTATGCCCGCAATGCATTGCCCGCACTGCCAGGGTGAGATTCCTCCAAACTCCCAGTTCTGCGGCGTTTGTGGAAACAACATCGTTCTTGCTGAAGAATCCCACGCGACGTTGTTTGATTTGCCGGTTTCAACTGGTGCCCGAAGAATCCGCATTGCGCTTCTCCTAGGGCTCAATGCAGCGATGCTGGCCGGCGGAATCGGGCTCGCGATGGCGTATAAAAACAAACGCGATACGTCCTCAACAGTTGCCCAAGGCGAAAGCGCGACACCAATCCTACGAGATTCTCCGACTGCTACAGGCACGCAGGAAGAGCCGGACACCGCTGATATTGGGGTAGATTCCGTACCGGAAGAAAGCCCTAGAAAACGGCCTACAGCTCAAGGTAGTGCATCTACGGGTGGTAATCGCAATTCTCCCAGTTCGTCGTCCGGGACTGCCGCAAAGGGCGCTCAAGACTCTGCCGGCTCTGGTTCTGATAGCGCCGGCTCTGGTTCTGATAGCGCCGGCTCCGGTTCTGATAGCGCTGGCTCCGGTTCTGACAGCGCTGGTTCTGATAGCACTGGCTCCGGTTCTGACAGCGCTGGTTCTGATAGCACTGGCTCCGGTTCTGATAGCACTGGCTCCGGTTCTGATAGCGCTGGCTCCGGTTCTGATAGCGCTGGCTCCGCGAGTTCGGGGAACTCTCCTGCACCAGACGCAAGTGTTGCGACCGACCCCGCGGGTACTGAGCCGGACGTGCTGTCGCCCGAGGAGGAAGCCAAGCGAGTGCGCATTACGGCTTCAAAAGTCACGCGAGTCGTAGCGAGCCACAGCGGACAACTTGGTCGCTGTTATCGCAGCGCACAAAAGGTAACGACTCCAGATCGACCAATCGAAGGCGTTGTACAGGTTGCATTCTCCATACAAAGCGATGGTTCTGCGCAGTCTGTACGGGTTCGTTCCAATTCTACTACCTCTCCCGCTCTGGGCCAATGTGTTGTCGGACTGGTCAGGACATGGAGGTTTCCCATGAGTCCTGGGCCCGCTCTAGATTTTATATGGCCTTTTGAGTTTTAGGCACCCAAATGAGTGATCGATCCAACAACAGTGTAATGACATCGAGTGTCCGGGCCATCATCGGCGCCGAAGTTCTAGTAATTGACCGGGATGAATCAGTTCGGAATGGAGTCGCCAAGTTAGCGGCAGAAGCCAAGATGAATGCAACTTGTGTCGCTGATCCCTCGGATGCATGGGAGATGCTCCGAGAGCGATTCTTCTCGGTAGTGGTAGTCGATCTGGATTCGCCCACGCCCAACGCTGGGGTTGAGACAGTCACGTCGATCAAGATGATTTCACCAACGACTTCGATTCTCGTACTTACTCCCAGAAAAAGCTACGAATCTGCGGTTGAGGTAATACGAGCTGGCGCATCGGACATCGTTCATAAGTCACCGGACTCGGTCATCTACCTAAAGGATTTGATGATGGCTGCCGCCGCTCGTTCGCAGCAACGTCAGGAAATGGGGGCACTGCTAAAAAGTGCGAGTTCAACCCACGAAAATTTCTTGCAATTGCTAATGACCACTGAGCGAGAGGTGCTCGATTTGCGAGACAAAGTAGCAGGGCGCGATCCCAAGCAACTCGACGGACAACTTCGAGTACTCGTCGTCGACCGAAGTGACATTTTGTACAAAGGTCTGAAGGAACTCGCGCCCAATGGCTATCAAATCGATCACGCGCAAACTGGCGGTGAGGCGCTGGATCGCGGCTCGTCCAAGATTGGGTACCACTTTGCCTTTGTGGCTGATGATCTACCGGACTTACCTCAGTCGATGGTGGTTCGCAGTTTAAGCTCTCAGAACTCAGAACTTATCGCATTGACCTTTCGTGGTCCCAAAGTTGGGGGAACCGTGGAACTGGTGGGTACCGGGACTACCGTTGTCAGCAATTTTACTGAAACGGCGCAGCTGGTTGCAAGGCTACCGGATTTGGCGGAAGCGTTTCACGCAAAAGAGAAGCAGCGACGGTATACACAAGCATTCCGGGAGAAGCACTACGACTTTGTGAGGAGCTTTGTGTCGCTGAAAGAAAAGCTAGACCTGCATTTGCCCGACTAGGAATGTGGTGTTTAAATACACCAAATTCCTAGTATTTTGGGGCAAAGCCCCTGGAATTGGGCCCTCCAGGCCCAAATAACTAGGAGATTGTGTTTTGTACAGAAATACACCCAATTCCTAGTATCTTGGGGCAAAGCTCGTGAAACTGGGCCCTCCAGGCCCAGATAACTAAGCTCTCGCTGGAGCTAGTCGTTCTCTGAAGGTAGCCGGACACAGACAGTCTCCGGGCGATTGTCCTGGTCAAAGGCTGCCTTGAGAAGCTCTCTGGCAACAAATTCCAGACTGGAGAACGCCTTGTCTCGTTTGAGTTCCCGGAACTTCTCCACCATCGGAAACTGGGTTTCATCGCAGCCGCGAATCAAGCTTTGCATGTCCGTATCGATGATACCGGGAGCGATTGCATAGGCCCTGAGCCCCTCGTCTTTCTCCTCAAGGTCCACAACCTCTGTCAGCCGGTCTACTGCTGCTTTGCTTGCGCAGTAGGCGCCCCATCCCTCGTAGGCGCTAGTGGAAGCGCCAGAGGAAATGTTGATAAGGACGCCTTCACCCGGACGGCTGCGCACGTGATTTACAAAGCTCTTGGTGCCGTGAAAAACCCCCATGATGTTTACGTTGAGGTGAGCGAGCATGTCACTCGTACTACAATCTCGCAACGGAGAAATCGGTGGCAATACACCGGCATTGTTGACCCAGAGGTCGATCTGTCCGAATTTGTCTATCGTCTGATCCGCCAGAGATTGTACGGCGGCGGCATCAACGACATCAGCTGCAATCGCCAAGATGTTGTCGCCCTTGTCAACGTCCGGGACGCTCCTGGCGCACACGCTAACCTTCATGCCTCGCGCAATGCACTCTTTTGCGAGTCCAGCGCCAATGCCTCGGCTTGCACCGGTGATGACCACGACCTTGCCTGCTAAATCCATCATAGGCCAAGAATAGACGGTTTTAGCGAAGAGGTGTCAATGAAAAGGAGGCCGAATATAGACACCGAATGTTTTATCAACGCAGCCGCACTCGGTAGACATCGCGGCGGTTGCTGATGTCGGCGCCAACAAGCTGGTCGTCTGTTGTGAAAACGACATACTTTCCGTCTCTAGACATGTGCGCCGTATTTGCCTCAATGCCATCCGAGAGTTCTTCGTATTGCATGCCGAGACTCGCACGAGTTGTCTCGCCGGTCGTTTGGTCGTACACGAATAGGTCGAGCCGGCTATTGGTGTCGCTAGCAACAAGGTTTGTCGCCTCGGAGGTGAATGCAATGAAGTTCCCGTCATCGGAGATTCCAATAATCTTGCTTTCGCCATTGGCAGGGGTGCCATTGGGCGATTCGTTCACGCGTGTGGTGGTCTGAGCAGCAATGTCTCGGACAAATATGTCCGTGTAGGTATTGCCGTCATTCATGTCGAAATTGCACGCGCTGTCAAAGGCCGCCAGGTTTCCGTCCGCTGAGATATACGGTTGGCTTGAATCAGTGAGTGTACCGCCAGAACCGCAGGGAAGGGCCCCGCCGGAATATACGCTAACTCGAGTGAGCAAGCCCGTTGTCCGGTTCTTTACGTAGGAATGAAAGCTCCCGTTGTTAATTTCAGGACCCGCCAAACCGCCTGCGGCAGAGCGAAATCCGAGGAACTGTCCACTGGCGGACAACGTTACACTCTGGGCGTTTGAGCCTCGGCCGGGGCTGGAATTGCCATTTTGTCCGGAGGAACTGAGGCTCGCCAGTGTGGTGTTGGAGCCATCACTGACGTACGCATCGATCTCTCCGTCGTCGTCTGCCATCACAAGTTTTCGGCGAGTGTTGTACGCTGCAAT
>JAESTW010000792.1 GCA_016763395.1 Kofleriaceae bacterium | reverse complement strand
GGAGGAGAGGTCTTTGTGGACATCGGCGGATTTGACGGATCCACCAGCATCGAGTTTATTCGCAGATGCCCTGATTATGCCGGAGTCTACCTATTTGAGCCCGAGCCAACCAACGCATCCAAGGCTCGGGCGATACTGCGCAACTGCGAGAAGGTCCAGGTCTTTGAACTCGGCCTGGGCGATACACAGGGCGAAATACGATTCTCCGCAGACGGTTCAACCTCTGGCATGAACTCAAGCGGTGGCATCACGGTTCAAATCGACACCCTGGACAATATCCTTAACGACACGGCCAATCACGACATCAGCTTCATCAAAATGGATATCGAAGGTGCTGAGTCGATGGCGATCGAAGGCGCGACGCAGACGATTTTACGACATCACCCGAAACTGGCGATTTGCGTCTACCATAAGCTCGCCGATATGCGGACAATCCCAGAGCAAATACTCCGCATCCGGGATGACTACGACATTTACCTACGGCACTACACTGAAGGTGTTGTAGAGACCGTGATGTTCTTTGTGCCAAGATGAAAAACAAACAAAAACGCCTATTGCTACTCGGTGGCAGTCACTCTGAGATTCCACTAATCCTGGCGGCACAAGCGCTCGGCTTCTATGTGATTACTACCGGAAACCAACCACAGGGGCTTGGGCATACGTATGCAGACGCCTACCACTGTGCAGACTTCTCCGATTGCGAGGCAATGCTGGCACTGGCACGGAACCTACGCGTAGACGCTCTCTGCGCTGGATGCAACGACTTTGCGGCAATCTCCTGCGCCTACGCCGCAGAACGACTACACATTCCTGGTCACGATAGCTATGCCACAGCCCTCGTCCTGCACCACAAAGACGCCTATCGTCGCTTTGCCCGAGACCTTGGGATCCCATGCCCGCAAGCACATGGTTATGATGACATCGCCTCGGCATGCCAAGCCCTAGACATCGCTCCCCCGGGCGCCAGCACCCCGGACAAGAGCACACAGAACAAGAGCACGCCCGACTTCCAGTACCCTCTCATGATCAAGCCTGTGGACCTCTCTGGTGGCAAAGGTATTTCGAAAGTAGAAACCCCAGAACAGGCGAAAGCGGCCCTGGTAAAAGCCTTTGCTATCTCAAAATCCCATAGAGTGGTCATCGAAGACTTCGTGACGGGAAGCAACCACGGTTTCTCTGCATTTTTGCATCAAGGGAAGATTGTTTTTCACTTCACCGACGACGAGCACTATGCGGCAAGCCCCTACCTTGTGTCCGGAGCCTCGTCTCCAACCTCAGTTGATAGCACCGCCGTACAAGAACTCATCCAACAATCAGAGAAAATCGCAACAGCGCTCAATCTCGTCAGCGGCATTCTCCATATCCAGTTTATCCTCTCGGAAGGTCGCCCGGTCATCTTAGAGATTTGTCGCAGAGCCCCCGGTGATTTGTATGTTGACCTGGTCAGCTTGGCGACTGGCGTGGACTACCCACACTGGATTGTACAAGCAGCGACTGGTATGAGCTGCGACGGACTGGTGCATCATCCCGCCAAGAATTACGTCACGCGTCATTGTATTATGGGCACTCAGAACGGACGCCTAAGCGATGTCTCTATCGATCCAGTCGTACTCTCAAAGATCACCGAGAAATTGCTGTGGTGGCAACCCGGTGACGAGATCGCAGATCATCAAACACACAAGCATGGGATCGTCTTTGTTCAGTACTCGTCTGCTACGGAGATGCGCAAACTTCTTCCCAGCCTGCCACAAAAAATTGTTCCGGTTCTTGAGTAGGAAGTGATGCGGAACGAACTCAGCAGCCGAAATCGCATCGTTGGCCCTTCGTAGTTCTACCCAAAAAGCACTGCCGCATTTTGCCGCCTGGCTAGATCGTACGCCACACAACCATCAACTCGAGCTTCCAGGAGACTGGTGCAACTCACCGAGATTACGTCATTGCAATGTGAACAGACTTCGGCACAATCGTTGCTTAACCTGTCAGCGATGTACAAGCTCAGCAGTAACCCCACTCTCCCAGACTCTTTCCGCCCCCAAGAGCCCCAGTCCCCTTCTGGCCCGACTCGAGACTGCAGCGAGCTCAGCACAACCTTGCCCGTCCCCGCAAATTTGGCCTATGCCCTGTTCTCCGATTGCGAACGAACCCCAGAATGGATGTCCATCATCCGCATGGCCCACGCTTTCAAAAAAGACGCCGAGGGCCGCATCCTAAGCGCCGCCTTCATCGCCAACCTCGTCAATGCCTCTCTCGGCTACACACTCCACTACACCTACCAGGACGAGGAGAAAACGGTCTCCTGGACAACCTCGCCCAATCTAAGTACACAACTCACCGGAACCTGCAGCTTCCGTGCGCTCGGCCCCAACGCCTGCCTGATGCAGTACGAAATCTGCCGCGAGAGCGAAGCGGAATTGCCCCAATGGGGAGACGAGATGTACCAAGGCCACCCCGCCTCGGCAACCCTTTGCGAATTCCGCGACTTCGTCAATCGTACAAAACACGAACAAAACACCCCCTAGTAAAGTAGAAGCCTGCGTCCTTACTTGAGACCGCTGCAATTTTTACTTACCGTTTATGGGTGCAGCCATTTCTCGAAGCTCTCGCTAAAGGACCACTCCAACTCGACGGCGCGATGGGCTCGCTGCTCTACGCGCGAGGCGTATTCCTCACTCGCAATTACGAAGAGCTTAGCGTTTCCCAGCCCGAGATTGTCTCGGCGGTACACCGCGACTATTTGCGAGCTGGCGCTGACATAATAGAGACCAACACCTTTGGTGCCAATCGCTTAGCGCTATCGAAGCATGGCTTGGGCGAGAGGGTTAGCGAGTTCAACATAGCATCAGTAAAACTCGCACGAGAGGTTGCTGGCGATGAGGCCTATGTCGCAGGCGCTGTCGGCCCAACTGGCATTCACTTTGCGTACGCCAACAAACGCGAACAGCAAGGTGCTCGAGATGCCATCGCTGAGCAGATCGATGCCCTGGCCCAAGCGGGGGTCGACATCATCATTCTCGAGACTTTCAGCTCGATTGTAGAGTTGGAAGCCGCGCTCAACGAATGTCGCCGTCGG
>JAESTW010000791.1 GCA_016763395.1 Kofleriaceae bacterium | reverse complement strand
CGACTCATTTGGCGCAGAACCCCAAACGGCTGCATGTAATTTTGGCACCTTTCTTCTGCATGACGCTCTTCCACGCCAGTCGCAAACGCCTGATCATCTCGTGGGTCGTCTACGCTGGGATCGTTGTGCTTGTGGTGGCTGTTCGGCAACTCTCGCAACCATGGCGCGGCATCGTCGACGTTGGAGTTGTCTTCGGACTTAGCTGGGGAATCGTGGCCATTGTGGCGGCATTTGTTGCGATTGTCCGAGGCGGAGACATCAAAGCCGGTGCAGACTTACCAGGAGAGAGCACATGAGTGACGACAAGAGTGACGACAAGACCGACGTAAAGGTGCAGGAGCAATCCGAGAACTTACGCAACCGGGTTCGCAAGACCTACAAGCACTTGAAAAAGTGGAGTCGCCGAGAAAAGGTGCACTGCTTTCGGCTCTATGACCGGGATATTCCCGAGATTCCCTTGGTTATAGACTGGTACCAAGGGCGCTTGCATGTGGCAGAGTTCGCTAAGAGACATTCTGAGGATGAGTCTCGTCACGGCGAGGAGTGGATGCGCACAGTGGTTGCTCCTATGGCCGAGGACTTAGGTGTCGCCAGCGCAGACATCTACTACAAAGTGAGAAACCGCCAGCGCGGACAGGCCCAGTATCAGGCCAAAGGGGCGCAGTACAATCGCATTGAAGTGGAAGAAGGGGGCCACAGGTTCTTGGTTAACCTGGTCGATTATCTCGATACTGGCCTCTTCTTGGACCACCGCCGGACAAGAGCCATGGTGGCCGCGGAGTCTGAGGGCAAGTCGCTGCTGAATCTGTATTGCTATACTGGCAGCTTTCAAGTTCATGCGGCCGGGGCAGGCGCCGCGATAAGTGTCGGGATCGATTTGAGCGCCACGTATCTTGAGTGGGCTCGGGCCAACTTGGAACTCAACGGTTTCGAGGCAGCACGGCATCGCTTGATTCGCGGCGATGTCCAGGAAGAACTGCAACACTTAGTTAGCAGTGGTGAGAAGTTCGACATCGTAGTTGTCGATCCTCCAACCTTCTCGAACTCAAAACGCCTTGAGGGTGTTTTTGATGTACAGCGCGATCATATGGCGGTTCTTCAATCCGTACATGGGCTGCTAGCACAGAGTGGAGTGGTGTACTTCTCGACGAATCATCGACGTTTCAAATTCGAGGAGGAGGAGGCTAGTGCTCTCTTTGAGATCCAGGAAATAACCAAAAAGACTCTGCCAACGGACTACAGAGACAAGAAGATTCACCGCTGCTGGCGCCTCGTCAAGCGCTAATAGTGTGGGAATGACTGTCCTAGGCATCGATATTGGGACGCAGAGTCTGAAAGTCATTGTTGTCCGGGACGGAGTCGTGTTGGGACAATCGCAGTCAGCGCTCATGCTTTCTAGGCCTCGTCCGAATTGGGCACAGCAAGACCCACTGGAGTGGGACCGGGCATTGCCTCTGGCGATTGCCGCTGCCTTGTCTCAGGCCAGTGTGCATGCCGGGGAGATTGCAGCGATTGGGATTGTCGGACAACTCGACGGTTGTCTCGCTGTTGATCGAGACGGTCAGGCCTTGTCCGACTGCCTTGTGTGGATGGACCGTAGAGCGAACGCGATGCTGCCGGCGATGTCAGCGGCAGAGAATGAGCACTTCCGACAGTGTACAGGCCTGGTCATGGATGGCAGCCATATGGCGGCGAAGATCAAGTGGCTAAAGACGCAGGGCTTGCCTGCAGAAGCTCGCTTTCACCAACCGACGTCCTACCTGGTTGAACGCCTCTGTGGAGCATTTGTAATGGACTCTGCGCTGGCGTCTACGACAATGCTCTACTCCCTGTCCGACGAGGGATATGACGAAGAACTCCTGGAACTCTTTTCCGTGTCCCGCTCCGAGATTCCAAAAATTGCGGCGCCAGGTGATATTGCCGGACACCTCACATCGCAAGGAGCAGCGTTGTGCGGGCTACCAGCTGGAATTCCCCTGGCCGTGGGGACCGGTGACGACTTTGCAACCTTGTTGGGAGCTGGAATCACCAAGCCGGGCCCGATGCTGTGCACGCTGGGAACCGCAGAAGTTGTCGGAGCGCTGAGTATCAATAAAGTCATCGACAGCGGAGGCTTGCTCGAGACCCATCGTTTCCTGGACAAACACTATGTAGAGAATCCCGGCTGGCTCAGCGGAGGCGCGTTGCGATGGTTAGGTACTATTCTCAAGATAGACAGTGACGCCGAACTGGATAGGAGCGCCAGCTGCGCGCCCATTGGTTGCGACGGTCTAACCTTTATCCCCGCGCTCAGTGGTGCGATGGCACCGAGTTGGCAGCCCGCAGCAAGAGGATGTTTCTACGGCCTCACTGCCGGACATACCCAGTCCCATATGGCCCGGGCCGTGCTCGAAGGATGCGCTTTTGCGATGCGAGATGTGCGAGAAGGGCTACTCAAAATGGGCCTGGGCACAGAATCAATTATCCTCCTTGGCGGTGGAGCGAAAAGTCAGTTATGGGCTCAAATGCGCTCAGACCTGTGCCAAACTGAGCTATTTGCCAGCGAAAACGACGACAGTTGCGCGCTCGGAGCCGCCATATTGGCGACTGCGGCCTACCAAGAAAACGATGCTACGAGTATTTCTCAGAGCTGGGAAGTCGAGCGAGTCGCGTATCAACCGAGGCCTACACTGCGCGAGCCCTATCAACAAGCCTACGGGCGCTACCGTCAGCTATTTGCCGCACTTTCTCCGATGTGGGATGGCAGTTAAAGGTCAGTTACGACAACCTCGGACAGAGAGTGCTTATCCTTCGATGCAAAACTTGAAGACGACTGAGTCCAAAATCATATCGTCGTCCGGTCCAGCACCGCCAGGATCGACTGCGGACAAGGTTACCTCCCAGTAACCAGGCATAAAGAGATTGACGGGATCTATCGTGTACTCGCCATTGCCCTCTTCAGTAATTGTCGGAACCACAGGGCTACCATGAGAGTGGTCGGGCATCCAGGTGCCACTTTTTATCGTCATGCCGCTAAGAGCCATGTCCGTAGCATCAGTAATTTTTACCCGCCAAACATTGTCTCCTTTGGCTGGCGGCGCATTGTCGCTGTCCATGATGGCCAGGGTAATTCCGTTGTCCCCAGTCTTGCTGATTCCGGCGAAATAGGCCTCATCGCGGGTGTCTTCATCGCAGGTCGGAAGGTTCATATCCGCCGGGTTGTGGTCATGGTCATCATGATCGTGCTCACAAGTAAAAAGGGCCAGTGAAAGAAAAGGGGCGGTGAGCAGTAGGGAAGGGGGATTCATAGACTTTGCCTGGAAATGCACACACCAATACCTAGTTGTAAGCGCGCCGTTGATGCTAGCAAAATCATGAGAAATGCAGCAAGGAGGTGGCGCTAACACTGGATCACGATAGAGACCTGGTACACTCAATTGCATGAGATCTCGGTGGTTTATCGTCTGTCTTAGTTGCATTGCCCTGCTAGTCACACTGCCCAGCTCGGCAGAAGCGCGGCCCAAGCCAAAACGCTCCAAAGGCGGAGAGTTTGAAGCAAACAAGGGTTTTGGCATT
>JAESTW010000790.1 GCA_016763395.1 Kofleriaceae bacterium | reverse complement strand
TGTTTTCAATTCGCAGGATAGAGCTCGTCCGGTAGGTCAGAGTGTCCCAACCGTATCCCGGGCTGTTGCTACCAGGACTAATGAAAGGGAGGGGATGATTGCATCGGGATCCGGAAGGTAGGAGAACCGTCAATACTCGCCTTTGTCCGGATATGTCAACGGGCTCAGTAGGACAAACGTCATCGTTACATCGTGGCTCAGGGGCTGGTACCTCGGCTGGGTAGCACTCGGCTACCTCTGTTGTCGGCTCCTTGTCCGAGTTGTCTATGGGGCAGGCTGTGAGTAACAGCATTCCCAGTGTGAGTCGTATCATCGAATGTCTCCACAGTGCAACCGGTTGCCAGAAGGATAGTCATAGGTGTTGACTGTCCGGGAAGTCGCGTTGCCGTGCACATCTACGACCTTAACCCTCGCGTTGCCTCCGCGATTGGGTAATTCAAATGGCTCTTCTTGGTCACTAAATTCATAGCCATCTTCCCAGCTCGCGTGGACGCTAGAAATACCTGCGCTGTCATGCAGCTTGAGGCGCATTGGGACAGAGCCCGGTCCAAAAGGCTGAATCGCTAGCGTCGGAGGAGTGCTATCAATCAAGGGGAAAAGCATACTCGTACTGGCGACCACTACGTTGCTACACTCTTGCGCCACTGTCACTCTTAGCGCTACTTCTTCCTGGTCCAACGAGCGTCCATCGATTGTGTGTATCGCTAGAGGCGAAACCAGGATGTATGGGGTGGTGTCAAATACTGTGATGGTGTGGATCGTTTCATGGCTCCACACAGCAGTACTCAAATCACTAGCTCCGCCGGGGACGCTGATTCGCAAGGGAGTCAGGATTGACGCAACTTCTGTGTCGACAACGGGTACCGGACAGAAATTGTTTGCTTTGGGTATTCCCGGAAATGTAATTGAGCCTTCTCGTGCCCAGCGGTCAATTGCTGTAAGCTTCAAAGCAGAGGTATCAGCTTGTCCAGGAAGCGAAATTGTGATCTGATGAGAGCAGCTACGTTTAGGAGTGATTGTTGTTGACGCAATTGCCACTCCAGATTCATCGCGGATTTCAATCCGATCCAACGGTGAGCAAGAGACGATAGTTACCTCGATGTCCGCCTCACCAGAGATTGACTCGATGTCCGAGATCTCCCTACCCGCGATGGTGGCTGAGCTGATCACGGGTACGTCCGAGTTTAGGTCTTCTGGAGCGATGAGGGGGACAGTGATTCTCTCGCTGGAGCGTCCTAGCCAGTCGGTGGAGCGAATCGTAACGGAGGTAGGTCCCTTGTTTCGCGTCGGAAACCACATCGGTGAAAATCCTGTTTCTTCGAAGCTCTCTTCCCCCAAACTCACCTGCACTTGCGCGTTGGAGGACAAATTCTCAAATCGGAGCTTTGCCCAACCGTACTCGTCAACCTCTATGGTCGGCTCATCTAAGGTCGGCGCCTCGCCAATCCACACGTTCCGTTGGCGAGTGCGCCCTACGTTGTTCTGGTCGTCGACAGCTTCTACGAATACTTCGTATGATTTCTTGCCGTCACTGCTGGGCAGGCTCGAATAGGGCAACTCGGCAGAGTACCAATTCGACGTTTGCACAAGCTCTGCGTCAACGTAGTAGCGATATTCAACGATTTCGCTTTCATCATAGGCTACGACTTGAATGTCTAGGGAACGATTTTTGTGGTTCAGCGTTGGCCAATCGAGAGCAACTCGAGGCGCGAGAACATCTGGCAAACACCTTCGTGCATTGAGAATTTCACCAATGTGTGCCTGACACACTGGACAGAAGCTCTCAGATACGGCGTCGAGCATTACGCAACTGTCAGTCGGATGGTACAAGCATGGCCAGCCTCCTCCTCCGCTGTGCGCTTCGTCAATAACGCCGCGCCACTTCGCGCCCTTTATGCTCACGTTAGGTACTGGCAGAAACTCGCTAACATCCTTTGGTGTGCGTTCACTGCAATGTTGAAACTCTGCATATTCGTCAGCGAGACCGAAGAGTGCGTGTCCGAGCTCATGTTGCAATACTTGCCAATCGTCGGAGGAGGAGATCAGTACAGTGCTGCCACTGGCGTTCGCGCGGCCTTCACTTTGGTTCACAACGACAACAAGAGCATCGGCGCCTTGACAGTTTTCGCGAACTAGCGCCACCCGTTCTACATCGGTCTGAATAAATGGTCCGAAGCAGGCATCGATATCGTTGCCCAGATAAGCTGCCAAGGGCGTATCGTGGGGCTCTTCATTGTTTACCGCCTTGGTGAGGCTGAGGAGATCCAGGCGCACAAATGAGAATAGTTCTGGAGCCATTGCCACGAAGCCATCGGGGGTGGAAGTCATGCCCTCGACGTATTGATCGACTCGTTTGTGATATTCGGTGAGATTTTCAAATCCGTCACCGACAAAACAGATCGTATACGCTTGATCGTGTGGTGCTATGTACAGATCCGTTCGAGAAAGCTCACAGAGATGCGAATCGGACGTGCAATCTGGCGTCTCTGAGTCGGAATACTCAGCCAACTCGTTGCGGCTCTCTCCCGTGTCCCCCGTGGTGCATGCAGAGGTGAGGAGGAAGGAAAGAGCGAGTACAACAGGACTCGGACAGGGAAGGGGAATTCGATGCACGGGTTGGTCAAAGCAATATCCAGACCAGCAGGCTACTCCCTCAATTTCGACCAGTTAGCAGCAATGGTGTGAACCACAAGTTACATTGCCGATAGTCCGGTCCTGGCACAGCCATGACCTCGGACTCGTCTCGTGTGACGGATGTCGCAGTGATGCGCTAGCTCGGACGCCGAAACTAAAAAACGCGCTCACCGGACAAAACGTCCGAGAGCGCGAATCGTATCCTGGTGTGGAACACCAGAAATGAGTGCTAAACGCTTGCGCAGCCAGCGTTAGAAAGCAGGATGACAATGTGTCATCCCGCTGACTAAGGTCTAATGGCTGTGTCCGTGTCCACCATCGCTGTCGCCCTTAGGAGCGTCGGCGATAAGTGCTTCGGTTGTGAGCAGCATGCTCGAGACTGAAGCAGCGTTGGTGATCGCAGTGCGAACAACCTTGGCTGGATCGATGACGCCAGCTTCAACTAGGTCAACATACTCGCCTGTGGCTGCGTTGAAACCGAAGTTTCCTTTGCCATTGCGAACCTTCTCGACGACGATAGAACCGTCAAATCCACCGTTCTCGGCGATTTGGCGAAGTGGTTCTTCGATAGCGCGGCGCATGATGCGAACACCAAACTGCTGCTCTTCTGGGAGCTTGAGCGCATCAAGAGCAGCAATGCTGCGAATGAGAGCGACTCCGCCTCCGGGAACGATTCCCTCTTCGACAGCAGCGCGAGTTGCATACATTGCATCTTCGACGCGAGCTTTCTTTTCTTTCATCTCGATCTCGGTAGCAGCACCGACACGGAGAACAGCAACACCACCAACAAGCTTGGCAAGGCGTTCTTGCAGCTTCTCTTGATCGTAGTCGCTAGTGGTCTCTTCGATTTGTGCTCGGATGAGCTTCACTCGTGCGTTGAGCTCTGACTTTTCGCCAGCGCCGTCGATAAGAGTGGTGTTGTCCTTGGAGATGTTAGCGCGCTTTACAGTGCCCAGATCTTCCAACGTAACGTTCTCGAGCTTGTGTCCGAGATCTTCAGTGATTGCTTTACCACCAGTGAGAACAGCGATGTCCATCAACATCTCTTTGCGGCGATCACCGAAGCCTGGAGCTTTAACAGCACAGACGTTGATGGTTCCACGAAGCTTGTTGACGACCAGAGTGGCCAGAGCCTCTCCGTCGATGTCTTCAGCAATGATAAGAAGGGGA